>JBBQYD010000118.1:0-11879 GCA_038209025.1 Verrucomicrobiota bacterium
TCCAGCATGACCGGGCCGAGCAAACCAGATTCCACCAGGGGGTCGTCCTGCTTCCAGAGCCGCCAACTTGTGAACGTGTGGCGGCCAGTCGGACTCGGCTTGCCTTCGTCCAGCCACGCCGGCCAGGACTTCAGATTGCCGCTGGGATTGCGATCACTGTCTTCGGCCAATTGCTCGTCGCCAATCATCCGGTTGATCCAAAGATTCACCACGCGCAACTCGAGTGAATTCTCACCAGGCTTGAGCGCGTCGGTTACGTCCACCCGGAAAGGAGGTTTCCAAAGGATGCCGAGCTCTCGTCCGTTCAAACGCACTTGGGCCATGACCGCCACCTTGCCGAGATCGAGGAAGGTTCTGGTGCCTGGCGGCGGGCGCCTGGCCTCGAATGCGGCGCGATACACGGCGGTGCCACTGTAGTACCGAATGCCCGCGTCAGCGTTTTTGCTCCAGTCTTCCAATTTCTCAAACCTCACCTCTCGAGCCGGGCCTCCCCACTTCGGATCGAAGGTAATTTGCCAGGGGCCGGCGATTTCCTGGACGGGTTGGAACTCGAGCCAGTTCCGGGCCGTGGTCGCCGGTTTTTGGCGTCCGGCATCCTTCCGGAAGAGAACGAAAACCGAGCCGCTCGGATCGAACCGCACCGGCAAGGTGGTGCAGCCGTCTTTAATCTCCCAGGCGGTCGCCAGTTCAGTGCGCCCCGTGTCTGGCCACCACAACTCCGGCTGCTTGCCCTTGACGCGGAAGGTGCAGAGCGCCTCAACCTGGCGCGGTTCGGGATTGGCGATGAAATAGACCTCTGTCCCGCCGATGACTTTGTGGATGTAACGAATGGTGGCGGCAGCCTTGAAATCCGGTGGCACACCCATCCCCGCCAGCACCCGGCTGGGAATGGCAATGTCCGGGATCTGATCCGCGTTTTCAGCTTTCTCCTGCATCTCGCCCCAAGGTTCCATGCCCAGCGGGCCAAGGTCCATCGCGGCACTCCAGCCTGCCTTCTCAGCCGGGTCGGTCATCCATTTTCCGGGTGCGCTCTGAGCGGCTTCCCAGCTCGTGTCCGTGCGCACCGCCTCAGTCCGGCCGTCGCGGTACTTGATCTCCAGCGCGGCCACCAGGCCGGCTGGATTCGGATGATCGAGCGTGTTTGTGGCGGCGACGGCGATCAGGTTGGGGCCGGGCTTGAGCAGCGGGAGGATATCCATGGAGTAGCCCTGTTTGAAATTGTCCCCGTGGCCGGCGTCCTGTCCATTAACCCAACACTCAAAAGCGTTGTCGGCAGTCATCTCCAACCGGGCGGAAGTGATATCACGGCCGACGTTGATCACGCGGCGGAAGTAGCGGGTGCCTGCCGGCGCGCTGCGCGCGGGACTGCCCTCCTTGAACCAGATCCACTTGGCCGGACCGAAAGGACTCTCGGCGTGGTAAGGTGCGTCGGGTTTCGGCTGGAGGTCGGGCGGCCAGATGACGCGGCCCTTGCCGAAAGCCCGGTCACCGGGCGCCGGGATGTCGCCCCACAGCTCCCTCGCCAGCGCCTTGACTTCCTCATCACACTGCGGATAGCCCTGCAACCCAGGCGACTTTTTCGGTGGTGTGCCGAGCACGGTGGCGCCGGCTTTGACCAGGTCGCGAATCTTGCGCAGCAGCTTCGGCGTCATCATCTCGCTCTGCGGCAGCACCAGCATGCGGTAGCCCATGCCATCGGGCAGCACGAGCCGGCCGTTCTTGACAGACATGCGCGTGAGGACCACCTCGGGGGGGCAGGCGTCGAAGTTGTACCCGGGGCGCTCGTAGCCGGTTTTGACCGGGGACTTGAACCGTTGAGGGGAGTTCTCAGGCGCCAGGAAGCAGAGATCGGCGACGAACAGCCCCTGCTGCAGCACGTACTGGCAGCGCGCCAGGTATTCGTGCCAGGCGCGGGACATTTCCCACCAGGTTTGAGTGCGCTCGTAGTGGAGACCCCACGGGCCCATGCTCATGCCGGGCGGACGGTCGGGGTTGGTCCATGGCTGGAGCGCATAGCGGTGGAAAACGAAGCGGTTGATTCCCTCGCAAAAAGCCCAGTCGCCAAGGTGCTTGAGGTTGGCGGGATGCCCCTGCCACTTCTCCAGGTTCGTCGCCGTGAACGCTTCCGCGCCCAGAATGCGGCGGCCATAGACGTGCGCCGCCGAAGCCATCTCTGTGCAACTGTAGGCCGTAAACCAGGGCGTCTCGCCAATGCCCCAGGACCAAAACTCCGCCATTGGCTCGTCCGCCCGGCCGGCATAAGTCAGATCGTCGCACGGCGGCGTGTCATAGGCTTCGATGGAAAGCCGGATTCCATTCCGATGCGCCAGCGTGCGAAAGTGCCCGGCGTAGTTGTCGCAAAGCAGGTCGCTGACGGTCTGGCGCACGTCCCAAAGGAAACGCTCCGAGACTTCGATACTGTCCACCACGCGCCCGGTTATCACCGGCAGCAGCGGCCAGGGATCGTAGCCACGCAAGCGCTGGAATTCCTCCCGGAACTTTGGCGTCCAGTTCTGCGAGCCGACTTCCCAGCTATCGATATGCGTGGAGACGAGCGTGCGCTTCTCGCCAACGAGCGGCTGGTTGTCGGAAATCAGCTTGCCCATTAACGCATTGAAATGCACTTCCGCCGCCGCTTTGCTCAGCTTGTCGCATTCCAGCCCGCGACCTTCGAGCGGCGCGGGATGATTGTCTTTGCCCGTGGTGGTGTGGCCGAGACGCAAGAGCGTCCAGTTCCCGGCGGGCACGGTCCAGGTGAGCCGCCCGTTCTGGTCGAGGCTCGCCGTCAGATTCACGATGCGTTCCCGCGGCACGACCATCTCTGGCGAGGACGCCGGAAATGTGGTGCGCAACGGAATTTCCGCGCGGATCTCCGCCGATTTCCCCCGGATGCGAGGGATGACATGGTTGCTGGGAGGCGTGGGATAGGCGTAGAGGGCAATGTCGCGATAATAGTCATTTACCGCCTTTGGCTGGGGCAGCAAACCCTCGAACTGCCCCGGACCTGCCAGATTCGTCTCCGCCCAAACGATCCGCTGCATGGACAACTCCGGGGTGATCCACGGCCCGCCGCTGCCGCACCAGCCGGCGTCATTATTCATGTTCACCTCCAGGCCGAGCCGCCGCGCTTCAGCGCAGAGGTGTTTAAACAACCCGCGCCACAACGGTCCGGCAAACGCCGCCGGCCCCTTTGGCGCGCCCTGGTCGGTCTCCATGTAAAGCACGCCGCCGATCCCCGCGCGTTTCATCGCTTCGAGGTCGGCGGTGATGCCGTTACTCGAAATGTTTCCGTCCAGCGGAAACAAATACACCCACGGCCGCGCCGAATCGGGGGGGGTCCTAAACGAGTTTGCCAGTTTGTCCGCGGCGGCGGCGCCAGCGACGAGGCAGAAGATGTTTACAAACAGAACCAGGCTGCATTTCGAGCATTTCATGGCAGGAGCATTGGTTTTCCATCACTCGGCATTGACTTACATACTGGCACGCCCGGGTGGTCCCCTGGCGACGCAGATCTGTTCCGAGATGCCTTAGGATAAACCATAGAGTGGGCTGATGATCAATTTCCAATTATCCGGGGGCAAGGCAGGGGAGTCATCGGTTTCTGCGGTGCAATCAGCCAACAGCGGCGGGACGCCGCGGCCACTTGGCACCCAGAATATTCTGTTAACTGGCCAATGAATTCATAATCTTGCCGCATGAGAACCTGGTTTCCGTTCCTGGCGGTGTTCCTGGCGCTGACAACTTTGAGCCGGACCAACGCCGAAGTTTCCCCGTTTGCAATTACCAACGAAGCCGACTTCTTCAGCCAGTTAAACCTCGCGGGACCGGCCCTCTCCCAGGTGCGCCTGGCGGTGGAAGCCCGTCAATGGACCGGAGCCAAAAAGGCGTGGGCTGAGCACCTGTCCCATCGCACCACCCCGCGATGGATGTGGTCTCGACGTGATCGTCCCGCGCTCATTCGCGCTTATGACCAGTATTTTGGAGGCCTGGGCCGCTACACAAATGCGGCCGACCGTGTGCTTGCCCGCGACTTTGATTTGCTGGGAGTCCGCAAACAACTGGCTCATGATCTCGAATGGTTGCATGGCCCCATCGAGTGGACTCACGTGCTCAGCCGCTTCGGCTACTGGCGGGACATGGGCAGGGCTTATTGGGCCACTGGCAACCCGGCGTACGCGGAAGACTTTGTTTACCTGCTTCAGAATTGGATCAACTCGAACCCGGTGCCAGGGAAAGTGACCAATGATCGCGGGAGAAATGGATCCGTTTGGCGGACCCTTGAGGCTGGCATTCGTGGGCAAAGCTGGTTCGAGGCGATGGAATTGTTTGGGGACGCTCCCGCGTTCGATTATGAGGCGAAATACCTCATGACCCGCTCGCTGGTTGAACACGCCAGGTACTTGGAGGCCTGGGTGACCACTTTCCGGGCGGGCAATTGGCAGGTCTGCGAGGCTTCCGGCCTGGCGACGATCGGGATCATGCTGCCTGAACTCAAGCAAGCCGCCGCCTGGCGGGAACGCGGCCTCGATTACCTTGTCCAGCACATGGAAAAGGATGTTGGGGCCGATGGCATGCACTGGGAATTGACGCCTGGCTACCACACCTGGGTCATGAATCAGTTTGCCAGCATTTCATTGCTCACCAAAGGGAACGGAATCCAGGTTCCGGGGCTGTTGGAGCGGCACGAGAAGATGTTTGAGATCCTGGAGGTTCTGAGCCGGCCAGACCGCACCTATCCGGCCGTGGGTGATGCCGGCCGGGGCCAATCCATCGGGGAGAGCATGGGATATGGCGCGCTGCTCTATGGCCGGGCGGATTTTCGCCAGTTATCCAGCGGTTGCGCGGAGGATTGCCTGTGGATGTTTGGGGCGGGCGCCTGTGAGAAAACCTCCGCCTTGCAGCCAGTCCGGCCGGATTTCACCTCGGCGCTGCTTCCGGCAGCCAAGTACATGGTCATGCGCACTGGCTGGGAACCTCAAGACCAGTATTTATTATTTGACTGCGCTCCCTGGCGCGGCGGCCACAGCCACCAGGATCGATTGCAGGTGACGGTCTTTGCTGGAAGGAATCTGATTGTGGATTCCGGCATGTGCAGTTATGACCAACCGCTCTCGCGCGAGCTTCGCAAAAGCGCGGCTCACAACGTCGTGCTCATCGATGGGCGCGAGCAGTTGCAGGCTGATCCGCGGCTGCTGGCATGGAGCGCGGATGAAACGGCGGACTTTGCCAGCGGGATGATCGAGGCGGAGGGTCTTTCTCACCAGCGAAGCGTGCTGTTCGTGAAACCCGGCTATTGGATTGTGCTCGACCATATCGTTGGCGAGGGACAGCACGAACTGACGCGTTTATTTCACTTCCCCAGCGGGCCGGCGCGAGCGGATCAGAACGCGGCGCACACCGCCTTCCCGGACGGCATGAACATCAGGGTGCAGCCGGTTGACGATGCGAAGCTTGAACTGCGCACCTGCCAGATTCCCACGGGGTCGGTGACTTCCCAGGAGGCCACGGTGGCGGTGTTTCATGCCAAAGTTTCGCTGCCCGCCACCTTATGCACAGTCCTCTCGCCTTACTCCGATGTCCGGCAGCTTCCCCGGATCACCGCCATCGATGCCGGTGGCCGCGGCGAGATGCGGCTCCGGTTGGACTTCCCGGACGGGCAGCGGGATGAGGTGGCGATGGCTGCCGAGCCCCGGCCCTTGCGGATCGGAACCTGCCAGGCGCAGTCCCGGGCGTTATGCGTGCGCAAAGGACCCGTCGCCAATCTCAACATCTCGGTCCCTTCAGGCATCGGCCCGGAGAGGCTGAAAACGCGTGTTCTGCCGCGGTAGCTGGCTGTTCACCCAAAGCTTTTGGTTCGACAACCGCCCCACTTTCTGCCATCTTAAGCTGTCTATAAGTGGGCTAGGCCTTGTTCAATGGACCCGGGCGACTACCAGCAAATCCGGCAACTGCTTGACGATTACCTGCGGATGTACTCATCCCGGGATGACCGGCTCACCGACTATTTCAGCGAGGACTTCTCCGGTTTTACTGGCGGGGGGGATTTCCTCGTCAAAGACCTGGCCAGGTGGGTCGCCATTACCCGCCAGGATTTCGCCCAGGTCAAAGACCCGATCCGCATCGAACTCAAGGACGTGGCGATCCAGTCATTGGCCGAAACGATCGCCGTGGCGACCAGTTTCTTCACCATCCACCTGCCCATCCCGGACCACATTCTTTCCCGGGAAACCGCCCGCCTGGTCCTGATGTTTCGCAAGGAACGAGCCGGTTGGAAAATCTGTCACAGCAGCATTTCCATTCCATATCACCTGGTTCGCGAGGGCGAAGTCTATCCGCTCAAGGAACTGGTGGACCGCAACCAGTCCCTGGAAAAGCTGATCGTCGAACGGACGGTTCAGCTTTCCGAGGCCAACGCCAGTCTGCAACAGACAAATGTGGAACTGGCGTGCGAGATCGCCGAGCACAAGCGGGTCCGGGAGGCCTTGCAACGGAGTGAGGGCTTGTATCGGTCCATTCTCAACGCCTCCCCCGACGACATCACGATCACCGATGTGGCAGGCGGCATTCTCCTGGTTTCGCCCATGGCCAGAAGGATATTTAATTGTAGAGAGGGATTCGAATTCATCGGGCGGCCGCTCACCGATTTCATCGTCCCCGAGGATCGCCCCCGCGCCCTGGGCCAGATCGCTTTGAAACGCCAGGGTGTCGCGACGGGTCCGAATGAGTATCGGGGGCTGCGCCCCGATGGGGGCACTTTCGACCTCGAGGTGAACAGCGAGTTCATCCGGGACACGGAAGGCTCACCCACCGGCATGGTCGTCATCGCCCGCGACATCACCGGGCGGAAGCAGGCCGAGGCGGAGCGGGAGAGACTGGAGGCCCAAAACCGGCAGCTTCAGAAGGCTGAGAGCCTGGGCAGAATGGCGGGGGCCATCGCGCACCACTTCAATAATCAACTTCAGGCAGTCATGATGGGGCTCGAATTGACCAGGCGCGAGGCGGTCCGGGAAGGCAGACCCATTGAGGACCTGACCACCATCCTGGAATCGGCTCACAAGGCCGCCGAGGTGAGCAGCCTGATGCTGACCTACCTCGGCCGGGTGCCCGCTGAGCACGAACCTTTGGACCTTTCCGAGACCTGTCAAAGGCTGCTGCCCATGCTCCGGGCCAGCCTGCCCAGCAGCGGCTTGATGGAGACCGACTTGCCCGCGCCCGGGCCAACCGTCAGTGCCAACGCGAACCAGATGCAGCAAATCCTGACCA
The DNA here is from genome assembly GCA_038209025.1 of Verrucomicrobiota bacterium. GTDB lineage: Bacteria > Verrucomicrobiota > Verrucomicrobiia > Limisphaerales > UBA8199 > JBBQYD01. The sequence goes on from JBBQYD010000118.1 coordinate 7,264, forward strand.
ATCTGGTCACCAATGCCTGGGAGGCTGGCGGCGGCCGACAGAGCGCGATTCGCCTGGCCGTCAAAACCGTTGCCGCGGTGGATATCCCCGCCACGCCCCGGTTCCCCATTGATTGGCAACCCCAGGGCAATGACTATGCCTGCCTGGAAGTCGCGGACACGGGCTGCGGGATCCCGGGCGACGACATCGAAAAGCTCTTCGATCCCTTCTTTTCCAGCAAGTTTGCCGGTCGCGGCCTGGGCCTCGCCGTCGTGCTGGGCATTGTGCGGGCGCACTTCGGGGTTATCACGGTGGAGAGCCGGCCGGCTCAGGGAAGCGCCTTCCGGGTCTTTTTGCCGTTGTGTGTGGAAGCCATTCCCCGGCAACCGGCCCAGGCGGCCCCCGCCCCGGGAATGCACGACGGCGGTTGTGTGCTCCTGGTTGAAGCTGAAGCCGTCGTGCGCAACGTGGTCGCGCTCGCGCTCAAGCGGCTGGGCTTTGGCGTGCGGGTGGCGGTGGACGGCGTCGAAGCGGTGGAACTGTTCCGCCAGCACCGGGACGAAATCCGTTGTGTGCTGTGTGACCTCACCATGCCGCGCATGGGCGGTTGGGAGACGCTGGCGGCCTTGCGCAAACTTGATCCCGCGATCCCCGTGATCCTGGCCAGTGCCTACAGTGAGGCCCAGGTTTTTGAACGTGATCATCCCGATATCCATCAGGCATTCTTGAGAAAGCCCTATCAGCTTGAGGAATTGCGGGATACCCTGTTCCGCGTTCTCGGAAACGCGGCGGTGAGCGGGCGATAGTCTCCGTCCGGTTTGCGGGAATCCCCGGGAATACGATCAATTGGATGCGGCGGATGCGTGGCCTGGCTCGATCACCGTCATTTCCCGCGCTTCCAACTGCCTTCGATCTCCTCCAGCGAGCGGCCCTTGGTTTCCGGCACCAGGCGCCAGACCACCAGCGCCAGCAGGACACAAAACACCGCGTACGTGTAAAACGGGAAGGCGTGATTGAAATGTGCCACAAACCACGAACCCTTCGCGTCCATCATCGGGAAGGTCTGGGTCACCGCATAATCCGCCGTCCACAGGAAGAAGGTCGCCAGCCCCAAAGCGCGCCCGCGCACCGCCGTGGGGAATATCTCCGCGAGGATCACCCAGGTCACCGGCCCCACGGAAAGGCTGAAACAGCCGATGTAAAGCAGGATGAAAAACAGCATCCGGCCACTTGTGGCCGCCGGGTCGGTCTGTGTCTGGGCCATGGCGCCCATCGCCACCAGGCTGATCCCCATGCCCACCGCGCCGATGAGCATGAGCGGTTTGCGCCCCCATTTGTCCACCGTCGCAATCGCGATGAGCGTGAAAAAGACCCCCGCACCATTGATGATGAACTGCTGGAGCAGCCCGGCATCCACCCCCGTGGAGGCGCTCATGGTCTTGAAGATGGTTGCGCCAAAATACAGGAAGACATTGATGCCGGTGACCTGCTGGAGGATGGCCAGCAGCACGCCAATCAACAGCGGCAGCCGCAGCCTGGCGGAGAAGAGTTCGCCCCAGGTGCCATCCCCCTGGGAGAGGGCGGCCTTGATGCTGGCGAGCTCCATTCCGGCAAACGCCGCCCCCCCGACCTTTTCAAGAATCCGCCCCGCCTTCTCCCCGCGCCCGCGCTCGATCAACCACCGCGGGCTCTCGGGAATCGGGATCAGCAGCAAGCCGAAGAGGACGGCCGGCACGATGCCGGCGCCGAACATCCAGCGCCAGCCGCTCTCGATGAGCCAGGCCTGATCCCCGGCGCCGGCGATGAAGTAGTTGATGAATGACGTCAGCGCAATCCCGCCGACAATGGCTATTTGGTTCACCGCCACCATGCGGCCGCGAATGTGCGCTGGCGTGATCTCCGAGATATACATCGGGGTTGAGATGGACGCGATGCCAATGCCCAACCCGCCCACCACCCGGAAGCAGATAAAGGTCCAGATGTCATTGGGCACGGCGGTCCCGATGGCCGAGACCAGGAACATCACCGCCGCCAGGAACATCGCCAGCCGCCGCCCGAAGCGGTCCGAGATCGGCCCCACCAGCAGCACGCCCGCCGCGCAGCCCACCAGCACGCAACCCGAGGCCCAGCCCTTCATGAAGTCGCTGAGATGGAACCGCGCCGTCAGCGGCTCGATGGCGCCGGAGATGACCCCCGTGTCGTAGCCGAACAGGAGCCCGCCGAGCGTGGCGACCAGGCAGATCGGCAGCAAATACGCGAGATTGGTCCGTACGGCGGGGGCCGTGGCACTCGAAGGAATGGCGGGCGCAGGCATGGGATGGCGTGCTCAGGACTGGGCGCTGTCGCGGATGGCCTTGAACATCGCAAGCACATTCTCGATCGGCGAATTGCCTTGCACATTGTGAACGGCGTTGCAGACGAACCCGCCGTCCCGGTTGAAGATGTCAATGCGCTCACGCACCTCGCGATACACCGCCTCCGGGGTCTGATACATCGTGTGCTGGGTGTTGACGCAGCCGCCCCAAAAGGTGAGGTCCCTGCCGAAAGTCTGCTTGAGCCGGACCGGGTCCATGCCGGCGGCGGAACACTGCACGGGATTCAGAATGTCGAACCCGGCCTCAATGAACTCCGGGATCAGCGGCGCCACCGCGCCGCAGGAATGGATGAACGTCTTCCACTTCGATTTCCCGTGAATCAGGTCGTTGAGCCGCCGGTGATAGGGCTTGAACAGGTTGCGGTAGGACGCCGTCGAAATGAACAGGCCGCTCTGCGTGCCGAAATCGGTGCCGGTGGTCACCACCGCCTGCACCCGCTCCCCGAACATGCCGATAAGCGTTTCCAGGTTCTTCACGGCATACTCGCACTGCCGCTCAAACACCGCATGGACGAAATCCGGGCGCGCGGCGGTGGTCATATACCACTGGCTGATATCGCGGATGCCTTTCGGGTGCCTGAGAAACGGGGCCGGGACCAGCGCGATGTCGCCAAAGGCGGTGCCGGGGGCGAGCAGGACGACGCCGGTGCCCGTAGCGTGCTGGTCCAGCCAGTTCACCTGCGCCTGGTAATGCGCAATATCCTCCGCCGTCAGCAGCCCGTATTCCTCCAGGTTGTCCTCGGGATTCAAATGATCCTCATCCACCGGCTCCTGGCGGATGAGCGTGTCGAAGAAATACCCGCCTTCCGGCATGTGCGCGGAGGGCGGCGCGGTCACGTCCCCTTCGGGATACATCAGCCAGCCGCCATCGGCGGCGGGTGTGACATTGAAGCCGCCCGGCACCTGGCACGGCGTGCCGTCAAACAGCGTGAAGGGCTTCCAATCCACGGCCGCGTAGCCGAAAATATTCTTCCTCGGCCAGACCCCGATCACGTCCACGCCGAGCGCCGCCCGGAGTTCCGCGTCCACCTCCGCCAGCATCTGGTAGGGCTCGTGAACGCGCGTTGGCGCGGCGGCGGGCCCGATGAGCCGCTGCTTGAGTTGATGGACGATGGATGCGTGGATGCCGGAAATCCACGTTCCGCCAAAGTCCACGCAGACCCGGTCAGGCTGGCGGTGATCCAGGGTGGCGGCGAGACGTTCTTTGCTGTTCATGACATGCCTTTCGCGGTGCCCGGGAATCGTGGCATGGCCGCCCGGTCCCCGGGAATGACGCCCGTCACAAAAAACATATCCGCCGTCACACGCCGCTTGCGGGCCCGGATTTGATCCTTCATCCTCCCGGGCATGTCTGACTACGATGGCAGCCGGGTCTCGTGGGTTAATCGGAGTGTGCGTGCCGGGCATACCCGCTTCGGGCAGGTGGTTTACCAGCCGGGGGGCTTTTGCGGCCCGCGCATCCAGCGTGATTTTCAGCTCGTCGTCCTGCACTCGGGCGAATGCGCCGTGAAGATTGGGGACACCCGCCACGAATTGCGCCCCGGCATGGCCTATCTTTTCCTGCCGGGCCGCCGCGAGCAGTTCCGCTTTTCCGCGCGCCATGAGACGCACCACTCCTGGTGCTCCGTGGAGCCGGGCTTCATCCCGGCCCCCTTGCGGCGGCAGCTCCGGCGGGCCGCGTTCGAGGTCCCGAGTTCCGATTTGTTTGAACGCCTGCTCTCCTCCGCGTTCCTCATCGCCGATACCCACTCGCCCGCCGCGCGGCGGTTGGTGGATCAGTTGGGCCGTTCCCTCTTCGCCTGCTTCCTGGAACTCACCGGGCGCGCCCAGGCCGAGACCACCCACGATCAAAGCGTCGCCCGGGTGCTGCGGCACATGGAGGACCACCTGGCCGACGCCGAATGTCTCGCCGCCGCCCAGCGCGTCGCCGGCTGCTGCCGCAACCTGCTCATCCGCAAATTCGCCGGCCGCACCGGCCTGACCCCCGCCCGCTACCTCTGGAAAATGCGCACGGAAAAAGGCATCGCCCTGCTCGCCGAAACCGGGCTGACCAACACCGAGATCGCCGACCGCTGCGGCTTCAAAAACCCCTTCCACTTCTCGCGGCTTGTCCGGCGCCTCCAGGGGCTATCCCCCCGCGAAGTCCGCCGTCAGGCCTGGAAATAAGCTTCCGCGTCTTTAGCCCGAATATTTCATGCTCCGATTGAAATCTCAACAGTCCGCCGCGTGCGGGCACTCTCAGGTGGGGCGCTCTCGCCGAGAG
>JBBQYD010000119.1:0-11873 GCA_038209025.1 Verrucomicrobiota bacterium
GTGGAAGTATTACCACCACGTTGCGGAATATGTGGCGCGCGGCTGCTACCTGTTGCGACAGGGGCGGCTGGTGGCCGATGTGTTGATTTACTCGCCCCAGACTACCGCCTGGAGTGAACGCGCCCTGTGGGGCACCGAACGCCGGGTGATGCGCTATGGCAACCTCGCCAAAACGCTCGTCGCCAATGGCTACGATTTTGACATCGTCAACGATGACTTGCTCCAGCACCGCGCAACCTTTTCCGGTGGTCGCATCGCCATCAACGGCTACACCTACCCGGTCCTGATCTTGCCCTGCACCACGGTCGTGCCCATTGAAACGATGCGCGCCATCAAGAAGTTTGCCGCTACCGGGGGCACGGTGGTCGCGCTTGAACAGTTGCCTTTGGCGTCCGCCGGTTTGCAGAACTGCGAGCACAATGACCGGGAACTGAAGCAGCTCGTTAGTGAAGTGTTCGCGGACAAGACCGGTGACGTCTTCCTGCCGGAGTATAGGTTGGACCAGGAGCGCTTCAACCCAGCCCGTCAACCGTATACACTCACCGCGCCGCTGACTGCCGCGCAGCAACAATTGCTACGCATCCTGCAACGGGTGATCGCGCCTGACTTCGCCCTGGCCGGGCGCGCACAGAGCGACGGGTTGACGTTTATTCACAAGCGACTCGATGACGTGGATGTTTACTTCGTATGCAACCTTGCACCCACGCTCACTGTCACGGAAGTCAGCTTTCGCATCGCCGGCAAGGTTCCGGCAAAGTGGGACGCCGTCACGGGCGCGATCATGCCGGTCCGCCGCTTCCAAACTGCGGACGGCATGACAAAAATCCCGCTGGAATTCGAGCCGTGGGAATCCGCGTTTTATGTTTTCGCGCCGGGCACGCCTTCCGCCGAACCGGCGCCAACGCCGGCGGCCCCGGCCCTGCCCGCACCAATGCCGATTACGGGTTTCTGGCAGATGCAACTCGCCGGCTACGGCTTTGAAGAATTCGCGACAAACACCAGCACGCTTGTTTCGTGGACCGACTCACCGCGCACCCGCCATTTTTCCGGTACCGGCCGTTACGAAATCGAGTTCGATCTGCCGGTCGACCGGCTGCTGGCGGGAACGAAACTCAGGCTGGATCTGGGAACGGTGGGCAACCTTGCCGAAGTCGAATTGAACGGCCAGCCCGTCGGCGTCGCGTGGATGGCGCCGCACCGGCTCGACATCACTGGCGCGGTTCGGTCTGGCAGCAACAAGCTGATCGTTCACGTGACCAATACCCTCATCAATTACGTCACCGGCTTGAAATCTCCACCGGAGGTGCCTGCGGAACTACAGCCGCGTTTGGGGAAAGCCAACCCGGCAGTGTATGAAAGCAGTCGTCTCGCCAGCCGCGAAATGAGCGAAACTGACCTCCCGCCATCCGGACTGCTCGGGCCGGTGCAAATTGTCTGGCGGGCCGCTGAATAGCCACCGAGTCACTGCTGTTTATCGATCAATTTGTGAAACAAGTATTCGCACTCAACCCGAATTTCCCAGAGTAAACCAGAATATGAAACGCCATCTCTTTGCCACCCTCACCGCGCTCAGCCTCGGATTCGGTCAAATCGTTGCCGCGGAAACCTACGACGCCCGCATCCAGGACAAGGAAATCCTCACGCCCGTGCCGGCGAAAGCGCCGCGCATCAATGGACCGAAAGTCCATGGCGCGCGGCCGGGCAAGGCGTTCCTCTACCGCATTCCCACCCAGGGCGAACGCCCCATGCAGTTCGCAGTGAGCGGTCTGCCCGCCGGGCTACAACTGGATGCTGGTAACGGGATTCTTACCGGCGTCACTCCCGCCAAGCCGGGGGATTACACCATGAACTTCACGGCGAAAAACGGACACGGTGAGGCGTCGCATCCGTTCCAGCTCGTCGTCGGCGACAAACTCGCGCTCACCCCGCCCACCGGATGGAATTCGTGGGGCGGGCAGATGGTTAATGTCAACGACGCGGTCATGCGCAAGGCGGCAGATCTGTTTGTCGAGCGCGGACTGGCCGATGTCGGCTTTCAATACCTTGGCATTGACGACTGCTGGATGCGCCTGACGCAGGAGATGTATGAGAAACGTCGCGCGGATGTGGTGGCAAAGCACGCGGCCTACGATTACCAGGCAACCGGCACCATTGGCCCCATCCGCGACGAATACGGCAACATCCTGCCGAACGGGAAGTTCCCGGACATGAAAGCGCTGACCGATTACCTCCACAGTAAAGGGTTGAAGGCCGGCATCTACAGCAGCCCTGGAATCAGGACCTGCCAGGACTGGGCGGGCTCCCACGGTCACGAAGGCGCCGACGCCGACCAATACGCCAAGTGGGGCTTCGACCTGCTCAAATACGACCAGTGCAGCGGCGGGGTTGCGCTGAACCGGTTGCAACGGACGGTGACCGGCTTCGCGACGAAGGATTTCTGGGCTCCCATGTCGAATTACCTCCGCGCCCAGGATCGCGATATCCTTTTCAACCTCTGTCAATACGGCCGGGACAAACCATGGAGTTGGGCTCCCGGCCTGGGCATCCAAACCTGGCGCACCGGCGGCGACCTGAACCATAACGTCCATCGTTACTTCATCAACGCGCTGCGCATCGCCACCGAACTCCGCGCATACAACCGGCCTGGCCAGTGGAACGATCCCGACTTCATGTATATCCACCGCATTCGGAATGTCTCGAAAATGGGGGAGCCGTCGGTAGAGATCCGTTTGGACACCAATCAGCGCTACCAGTATGTCACGCTGTGGGCGATCATCTGCGCGCCGTTCTTCTTTTCCTGCGACGTGGAACAGATTGATGAATTCACGGTCCGGCTGTTAGGCAACGCGGACGTGGTTAACATCAATCAGGACGAACTGGGCCATACTGCGGAAGTGGTCCGCCACGATGACAAGAAGGAAACCGTCATGCTCAAGAAGCAGATGGATGGCTCCAAAGTGCTGGCGGTCTTCAATCGTGATGCAAAGCACGAATCAGTGATCGCCGTGAACTGGGAGGAGATCGGCGGGTGCTGCGAAATGGAGGTGTTCGATGCCTGGCGTCAAAAAGCTCTTGGCCCCTTCAAAGGCGGCTTTTCTGTCAAGCTCAGCCCAAATGGGGTTGCCTTATTTATCGTCCGCGAGTAGTTCCGTCAGTATGCGTTGCCCATGGGCCACGCCAGATTTCTGATTCCGCCCGACATTGAGGACAACCATGGTGGCGTGAGCAGTGCCTTGAGGCTCTCTTCGTCGCCCGTTTCCAACCGCCGCAGTTCCCTGCGCCGCTCGAATTCCTGCCGGGCGGCCGGGGTGTCCTGGGGGAGTCCGTGCTCCCCCAGCAAGCGGTCCACCCGCACCCATCGGGGCCGGTGCTCCGGCGCCGCCAGATAATACCCCAGGGTCTTCTGACACGCCTCGGCCAGCGTCTTGAGAAAATCCTGCCGGTCCACCTCGCCACACGGGCGTCAACTGTCAAGGGAAATTCACAATGTAAAGGCTTGACCCCTTTTGCGCAGAAGTTCGGGTTTGATCCGGAGGCGGTTCGGAGCCTGGCCCCGTTCCAATTCATCTGCCGGAACAACTCCTTGTCGATCGCATCGATGACTGCGCTGGTGTCGAAAAGAATCACCGGGTCTCCTTTTTGAGCTCATCCCAACTGGAGGTGAGCTTAATCTTCGTGGTCGCGATCGCCCGCTTGCATGCCTCATAGCTCATGCAGATCGCAGGCTGGAGCTTGCGCCCGCGGAGTTCGCCCCCTTCGAAACGCCAATCTATCAGGTCATTTACGCGGATGCTCCCGGCATCCGTCACGTCCGCCGGCAGGGTGATTTGTCGCTTCGGTCTGACCATAGTTGCACTCATGATTGGATTTTCGACCAGACCCAACCAGCAAGTTGAAGCGTGGCGGAAGAACAAGGGGAGTAACGAGAAGATGCCCGAGCCGTTGTGGGAGGAGGCCATTGCGCTGGCCAAAGTTTACGGGGTGCCCTGTGCCACGGATATTCAGCGCGGGGCGGACATCCGCACGATTCAGGAGTTGCTGGGACCTAACGACGTCTCGACAACCATGATCTGCAGCACCCAGGTGCCGCAACCAGGCGCCTGCCGGATGAAGAGCCCGCTGGATTGCCTGAAGCGGAGCCACCATTTCGTCCCTATGGGACTTCAGCTGGGCTCGCTGGGCTCGCATAGTTGCCGAACGTTGGCACGCTCATCTGGTGTGGCAAGGAATTCCCCGGCGCGCGCAGCAGCGTGATTTTATTCGCGGGCGCCGGTCTAAAGAATTAGAGTATGACCATGTCGCAAATGACTGCAGCGGTTCCCAGTGCGCCTTCCCCGTTAGGCGAGACACCTGTGATTATGGCGGGAGGGAGGGAGGCGGCGCCGCCGGTATCGAGGCCCGGCGCGCGGGAAGTTTACCTGCGGATCGCCGCCAACATCAGCAAGATCATGCAAGGGCAGTCGGCGGCCACGCGCAAGCTGCTGGCGGCCATGGCGAGCGGCGGCCATGTGCTGCTGGAGGATTTCCCCGGGACCGGCAAGACCACGCTGGCGAAAGCGCTGGCCAAGTCCATTGATGCGCGGTTTAAGCGCATTCAATTCACCCCCGACCTGCTGCCTTCGGACATCCTCGGGGTTTCCATCTTTAACCAGCCGGACCAGCGGTTCGTTTATCACGAAGGCCCCATCTTCACGAACATCCTGCTGGCGGACGAGATCAACCGGGCGTCGCCACGCACGCAGTCAGCCCTGCTGGAGGCCATGGGTGAAGGCCAGGTCAGCGTGGATGGGGAGCGGCGGGATCTGGCCGGTTTGTTTTTTGTGATTGCGACGGAAAACCCGGTGGAGTTCCGCGGCACCTACCCTTTGCCGGAGGCTCAGATGGACCGGTTCGCGATGCAATTCTCGCTGGGCTACGTTCAACCCGATGAGGAAGTGGCCATCCTTACCGCCCAGGAGCACAATCATCCGCTGGATGAACTGGAAGCGTGTGTGACGTTGGAGGATGTCATGCGGCTCAAAGAGGCGGTCCAAGGGGTGCGCATGAGTGATGAGCTGAAGCGGTATGCCGTGGAATTGGCGGGCGCGACTCGCAAAGCTCCCGGCGTGCAACTCGGCGCCAGCCCGCGCGCCTCCATCGCGCTGATGAAAACCGCCCAGGCGGTGGCGTTGTTCGATGGTTTTGATTTTGTCACGCCCGAGCAGATCCAGGAGCTGGCGTTGCCGGTGATCGCCCATCGGTTGGTGATGGAGCCGCAGGCCCGGTTTTCCGGCCAGACCGCCCGGGGCGTGGTGGAGGAGATCGTCAAGAAGACGCGCGTGCCGGTCTGACCGGCCCGAAGGGTGGATGTGAGTCCGTTTCTGCGAATCATATATCTTTGCTACCGGGTGCTGGCGGGGCTGCGCTATCGCGCGCGGCGGCGCTTCACGCTGACAGGCCTGGGTGTCGTGGGCGGGTTCCTGGTGGCTGGCTTGATGAGCCCCGATACCGACAACAACGTGGCATACCAGGCGTTTACGCCGCTCGCCGCCCTCATCCTGGTTTCCCTGGGATGGGCGGCTTTCTTCCGAGGCCGCTTTCAAGCCGAACGGCGTTTGCCCCGCTTTGGCACGGCGGGCCACCCGGTGAAGTACCGCGTGAGCCTGCGCAATCTCACGGGCAAAACCCAAACCGGGCTGGTGCTCATGGAGGATCTGGCCCATCCCCTGCCCACCTTCGTCGAGTGGCGGGCGTTGCAGGTGGCGAACGAACGGCGAAACCCGTCCTTTCGTTTTTGGGAGCGCCGCCGTTCTCCGTTGAAGCTGACCCCGGCCCAGGCCAGGGAGTGGCCCGTGCTCCCGGTCCGTGCACAGGAGGCCGTGGATGTGGAACTGGAGATCACCCCTTTGCGCCGGGGGGTGTTGAAGCTGGCCGGGCTGTGGGTGGGGCGGGCTGATCCGTTGGGGTTGGTGCGCGGCCTCGCAAAAGTGCCGCTCCCCGGGACCCTGTTGGTGCTGCCGAAACGCTACCCGCTCGGCGCCATTCCCCTGCCGGGGAGCAGCCGCTACCAGCAGGGCGGCGTGGCGTTTGCCTCCAATGTGGGCCAGAGCGATGAGTTTGTGGCGTTGCGCGATTACCGAAAAGGCGACCCCCTGCGCCACATTCATTGGCGCAGTTGGGCCAAAACGGGCAAGCCGGTGGTGAAGGAATTCGAGGACGAATTCTTTGTGCGTCATGCCCTGGTGCTCGACACGTTCACGCGGCACGATCCCAGCGACATGTTTGAGGAGGCGGTCTCGGTGGCGGCTTCCTTCGCCTGCGCGGTGGGAGACCAGGAATCGTTGCTCGATCTCCTGTTTGTCGGGCCGCAGTCCTACTGTTTCACCTCCGGGCGGGGATTGGCGCAAACGGACCAGATGTTGGAGATATTGGCCGGAGTTCGCGCCTGTGAGAATCGTCCCTTCGCGGATTTGGAGCGGTTGGTGCTTGGGCATGTGGCGGTGGTGAGCGGCTGCATCTGTGTTTTTGTGGCGTGGGACGAGCCCCGCCGGGAGTTTGTGCGGAAGTTGCGCCAGTTGGATATTCCCGTGCTGGTGCTGGTGATCGTGGAAAGCGGGCGCAGCGCCCGGCTTGACCCCGGCCCCATGCGGGACGATCCCGGGAGATTCCACGTGCTGGAGGCCGGGAAGGCGGAGGAAGCCCTGGCGCGCTTAACCTGAGGATTCAAACCATGACGAGCCATGTCTCATAGTATAAAACCACCGCCGTTCCTGATGGGCGCCACGCTCCTTTTCTGGGGGTGGCAATCGGAGTTGCTGCCCGTGGCGGTGGTCATGGCCCTGGTGCTTGAGGCGGCGCGCTTCACCACCTTGCGCTGGGAAGTCACCGACGAGGATTTCGGGCGTATCTGGACGCTCTGCACGGTGGTGTTTCTGGCCTGCGCGCTCTACGCCTTCACGTCCAATGAGGGGCCGGGCGGTTTTCGGGGGCTTTTTCAAAACCCCACCCCGCATACCACGCGGGAGGCGGGCACCGCGAGCGCGCGCACCGCCGCCTCCTTGATCCGCTGGCAGCCGATGATCTTCTTCTTGTTTATGGCAGCGCAGGCCTACAGCGCGCGTCAAGGCGTCCCGTTGGAAACCATTTCGCTCATCATGGGCGTGCGGTGGAAGCGGGCGCAGCGCCCGGGCAAGCCGCCTACGCCAAAACGCATTTTTGACATAGCATTCATCTACTTTGCGTTGTGCCTGTTTGCGGCCAGCATCCATCCCGGGGCAAATTCGAATTATTTCTGGGGCTTATGCGCGCTGCTGGCCTGGGCGTTGTGGGCTTTGCGGTCGCCGCGGTTTCATCCGGCGGCCTGGTTGATGACACTGGCGGCGGCTGTCGCGCTGGGGTACGGCGGCCAGCGCGGCGTGGGCTATGTCCAGCGCTACATCGAGACCCTCAATCCCGAATGGTTTACGCGGTTTTCCGGGGCCAGGTTTGACGCCGATCGCAGCCGCACTTCCCTGGGCCGCATTGGCCGCCTGAAAGGGTCCGCCGCGATCGCGGTGCGATTGGAGACTCACCCGGGCAACGCCCCGCCCGCGTATTTGCGGGAAGCCAGTTACCGCGCGTTCAAAAACCAAACCTGGTTTTCAGGCGCTGTCCGGGGCGGTTACCGGAACTCAAGCGACGAAACCAATCGGGGTCAATTCACGGCGGCCCGCGAATTCGCCGGACCCCGGGCGGAGCGGCCGGGCTTCAGAGGCCCGCGGGAAGAAAGGGATCGTGCCGGTTTCAGGGGCGGGTATGACCAGACCAACCGCACGAGTTTCGAAAACGTGCTGGAGGACACCAACCGCAATGTCTGGGTGCTGGAGCCGGGCAAAGCCACCCCCGCCGCCGTGAGCATTGGCTGTTATCTGCCGGGCGGCACGGCGCTGCTACCCTTGCCCACCGGCTGCGGGCGGCTCGAAAAACTATCCGCCTACATGGTGCAGAAAAACCCGCTGGGCGCCGTAATGGCTGAAGGCCCCCGGGTGGTGGTATTCGATGCTCTGTACGGTCCGGGATCGACCATTGATACCCCCGCCGAGCAGCCGGAAGATAGTTACGTTCCCGAGCTGGAGCAGGCCGCGCTGGAACAGGTCATCACCGAGCTGGACCTGCGGGGCAAAAGCCGCGCCGTGGTGCTGCGCAAGATCGACGAGTTTTTCAGCGAGAAATTCACCTACTCCACCTGGCAGTTTGAGCGCTGGTCCAGGGACTCGGAAACGCCGTTGACCCGGTTTCTGGTGCGCAAACGCACGGGGCACTGTGAGTTTTTTGCCACCGCCACCGTCCTGCTGCTGCGCCAGCTCGGCATCCCGGCGCGCTACGCGGTGGGCTTTGCCGTGCATGAGAAAACGGGGGACCGCAAATACGTTGTGCGTGAGCGCGATGCGCACGCCTGGTGCCTGGTGTGGAATGAGGAGAAGCGCCTCTGGCAGGACTTCGACACCACTCCCGGCATCTGGGTGCCCACGGAAATGGCGCGAGCGTCCGTATTTCAGGCGGTTTCGGACCTCTGGCAGGACCTGGTATTCCAGCTTTCCAAAGTGCGCTGGGGCCAGACCAGCTTGAGAAAATACCTGCTGCTGGGGTCCCTGCCCATCCTGGCCGTCTTCTTTATCCAGGTGGTTTTTCGCCGGCGGAAACGCCACCAGGCTTTGGCAGGCCAGCGCACCGCCCGGACTGACTGGCCGGGCTTGGATTCGGAGTTTTACGCGTTGGAGAAACCGTTGTCGCGCACCGCGGTTCCGCGGCCGGCCGGCGAGACGTTTCACGTCTGGGTGGAGCGGTGCCTGGCAGCCCCCGAGCTGGCTGGTTTGAAGGCTCCGCTCGCCACCGCCCTCCAATTGCATTACAAGTACCGATTCGACCCCCAGGGCCTCACGCCCGCCGACCGGGACCGGTTGCGCGACCAAACCAGGCTTTGCCTGGACCGCCTCACCAAGGGGTCAGCCCGCTAATCCACCCGCCAGCGAAGACGCCCTTCCTGCCCGCGGCCGCGCGAACGGCAGGACTACGGCCGGGGCCGCGTGGATCTGCCGGCGCTGCCCGGGTGCGGATGATCTTTTTTTGAAACGGCTTCCCGGCCACGCGGCGGCTGGGTTGCCGGCGACCAGGCCGTGTTATCCAGGAGTTCGATGCCGGGCCTGGAAAAGCGGATGCGCCGGGCTTTGTAGAGCTTGCCCAAAGCTTGTTTGAAGGCCTTTTTGCTGGCGCCAAATGCCTCCCGGAGCGCCTCGGGCGGGCTGTCATCATCGAAGCGCAACCGGCCGCCGTTGAGCTGAAGCGCCTCGACGATCCGCAGAGCCAGCGGCGCCACGCGCCGGTACCCGGCATCGTCCAGGCTTAGATCGATCTTGCCATCAGGCCGCAGCGTGCGCACAAAGCCCTTGAGTTTCTGGCCCTTCGCCAACGGTGCGGAAACGCCTTCGTAATAGAGCAAGCCCGGGTGCTTCCCCTCCACGAGCGCCTGGTAACCGAGCGGAGTCTTGCCGCTCACCAGAAACTCCACCGGCTGGCCGGTCCGGTAGTTGGCCGGCTCAAGCGCGGAGTTCCTGTCCAGCTTCATGGAGGCCACGATGCGCTGCGTTTTCTCATCCAGGTAAATCCGCACGAGGACCTCCTCCCCCATGCGCACCGGTCCGGTCTGCTCGCGGAAGGGCAACAACAAATCCTTGGCCAGCCCCCAGTCCAGGAAGGCGCCGATCCGGGGGTTGACGCTGATGACTCTCAAGGTGGCCACCTCCCCGACGGTGGCGCGCGGAGTCTCGGTGCTCGCCACCAGCCGGTCCTCTGAATCCCGGTAAACAAAAACTTCGAGCTGATCGCCATCTTTGATGTCCGGGGGCACATAGCGGTTGGGAAGAAGTATCTCCCCCAGCTTGCCGCCGTCCAGGTAGATCCCCGGACTGGATCCCCGGAGCACCGTCAGGGTGTTGCGTTTGCCAATGTTGGCCATGACCTGCCAGCATACGTCAAAAACCGCGCCTGAGAAATCCAAAGTGCGAAATTTCGCAGGCGAAGTTCTTCGCCGAAAAGGTGTCAGCCAACGACAATGTCACCCTTAAATGTTGGCTGTCTGATTTGGCTTTGATGTTCAGGGCATTGCCCTTTGTGGTGGATTTGATAGCTTTTACCGGGACCATGATTCAGCAAGAATGGAGGCGTTTATGAAACATCCCGCAAATCGCGCGGTGCGAATCGCCGTCTTAATCCTACTGGCAGGCGTCGTGTCCGGTTGGCTGGGGTGCTCCACGGCGGGGATTCAGAAGCTCTCCGCGAATGAGGAATGGCATATCCAGGAGGGCCAGGCCGCGTGGCGCGGCGGTTATGACCGGCCGGAGTTGGCTGGCGATCTCCTGCTGGCCACCCGCGGCCGCGAGGCCGCGATCGTGAATTTTTCCAAGACCCCGCTGCCCTTCGTGGAAGCCCAGGTCACGGCCACCAACTGGCACATCGAGTTCCCGGCGCGGAAGCTCAAATTCGGGGGCCGGGGCAAGCCGCCGAAGCGGCTTGGCTGGCTGTACCTGCCGGCGGCGCTGGCTGGGGAACCGCTGCCCGGCGGGTTCCGGTTTGAGCGCCAGCCAGCGGGTGGCTGGCGGCTGGAGAACACCCGGTCGGGAGAAACCATCGAAGGCTACCTGGCGCCATGAGCACGTCCACATCGATTTTCAGCCTCGCCAGGCCATTCCGGCGCTGATCGGCCTGGCGAGGCTGAAAATCGATGTGGACGTGCTCAACCTGTTGCCACCCGAGAATCCGGCTGTCCAGGGGTTGAAAGCCTACCAGGAGCATTTCTCAGACGCGCGGGAGCTGATCATTACCCTGCGCAGTTCAGACGGGGAGAAGCTCGAAGCGTTTACCCGCTACCTGGCGGGTCGATTGGGGGAGGAAACCAATTTGGTGGCGGAAGTTTCATGGCAACCGCCGTGGATGGAGAACCCCCTTGAGCTGGCGGAAATTGTGGCGTACCTCTGGTTCAACTCGCCGCCCGAAACCTTTCGCGGGCTGGCCGGGCGCCTGGCACCCGGCCGCCTGCCTGAGATGCTGGCTGAAACCCGGGAAACCCTCACCACCTCACTCTCCCCGATGGATATCGCGCGCCGGTCCTTCGATCCGTATGACCTGCTCACCGCGCCGGGACTGACGAATTTCAGCGCGCTGAATCTGGAGGACGGCGGGTCGATGTTCGGAGCGGGCGATGGCGCCTTCCGGCTGATTTTCGTGCGCTCGCGCACCGACCTGGCCGGCTATCGGGCCTGCGCGGAGTGGCTCGACCGGATGAGAGAGATTGCGGAGGGCGCCCGCCGAACGCATGGCACGGGCCGGGAAATCATCCGCTATACCGGCCGGCCGGCATTTGTTGCGGAAATTGCCGCCAGCATGCAGCGAGACCTCCGGGTGTCGGTCATTGGAACGGCGGTCATCATCGCGCTGCTATTTTGGCTGACACACCGCCGCTTGCGGCCGATGTTCTGGCTGTTGACGTTGCTGGGGTTGGTGCTGGCCGCCACGACCGGCATTGGCAGTCTCGTGCTTGGCCAGATCAATGTGATCAGCCTGGGGTTCGCGGCGGTGCTGCTGGGGTTGGCGGTTGATTACGCGGTGGTTCATTACCAGGAGGCGCTCGCGCATCCAGAGCTGACCGTTTCGGCAATCCGACGGGCGATCGCGCCGAGCATTTTTTGGGCGGCCATCACCACCATTGCGGCCTTCTTCGTGCTGAACTTCGCGGGTCTGCCTGGCCTGGCTCAGCTTGGGACGTTGGTGGGGATAGGGATTGCGATCGCTGCCATAATCATGGTGGTCGCCTTTCTACCGCCCCTCTTCCCGGAACGTTGCCGGAGCTCCGCGAGCCC
>JBBQYD010000120.1:0-11837 GCA_038209025.1 Verrucomicrobiota bacterium
GGTATTACCGCGTCACTGACATTGGACAGCAAACCAACAGCCTGTGCTGGACATTGCTTCTCTCCAATTCAGTGCCGGGGACTCGCATCGCCATTCGCCGCAATGCCGCCCCCAGTATCTGGAATTTTCGAAATCCCAATCCCGTGCCCAGTCTCTACTACGACCGCATCAGTGTGGCTGGCTTCCTGCAAGACCCCGACCACCAGTCGGACATCCATTACATTGGTGTTTACAGCCCCAGCAACCGGCTCGGTGCCTTCACCCTTACCACCCAAAGCACCCAACCTGACCCCTTGGTGGATAACGTAACACTGACGCGCACCAACATCGAAAACGGGCGCTGGGAGTTCTTTTCTGTGGAGCTGACGGATGCCGATATCCGGGGGCAGAACGCGCCCGGGCCGATCCTTGGTTTGGAAGTTCGACTCGTAAATGTCACCTCCGGCATGCCGCGCCTGGTCATGCGGCGCGAGCAACTTCCCACCAGTTTCGGCTCCACTGTCTCATCGATTGGCATGACGTGGAACTCGGGCCAACAGCTGGCCGCCGGGGCCGACTGGACCAAACGAACCTTCAACTTCGACGGCACGATCAATGAGGACGGAAGAATTCTGGCCGTTGGTGTTGGCCGTCCGCTCCAACCCGGCAAATACTACATTGGGGTGGTTAACCAAACCGGCACGAATGACATGAGTTACCAGGTTGTCAGCCGCTGGATTGGCCCTAACCGCAGCCTCCCGGTCACCCCCCTCGCGTGGGATACCGGCAAAGCCACCAACATTGTCGCGGCTCGCGAAGCCAGGTATTACCAGGTTGTAATTCCCACCAATGCCCCCAGTTGGAAAGTCCGCCTGAAGCCCCTTTCTGGTGAGGCCATGCTGGTGTCGGCCACCAATCGGGTGCCTTCGATGGAAATGGATAAGAAGGTGCAGAAGCCCGGCAAGGAACATTATGTGCAACTGCCCCCACCTTCGGTGACTACCCTGATCCCGGGAACCAATTACCTGTTGGTGGTGGGTGAAGGACAAAGCCCGACTGAGAACAACCGCATCGGCCTGGGAACCTCCCAATTCGTGCTGGAAAGTCTCGGGCCCATGCCGGAGATCGACCTGGGCTACCTGGCCGGTTCAGAGTTGTCAGTGTCCGGCTCGGTCGAGGCCGGCGAGTCCATCGCGTATCATTTCACGACGTTCCCAACCACGGTGGGCTTCTACCTGCGCCTGGAGGACAAGGTCGGTAATCCAGTCATGGTCTCCCGGCCCACCTATGAACTGGCGGACCCCGGTTTCGGGGGAGATATTTATGGCAACGAAGGCGGCAAAACATCGGATGCCGGGGTCAGCAGTTACATGGTCATCTGGGATGGAGCGGCGCGTGAACAGACCGTCATGATCAAAGCGCGCCAACTGGGGACCAATTATCTGGATTCCTCGTTCACCTTGAAGATTATTCAAATCTTCCCGGGATCCCTGGATTTCGACGGCGGCCTGAACACCATCCAAAGTCAGCCGTCCGAGTACGGCAGCTTTTTCAAGGTCCAGGTGCCGCAGGGTGCCATGGGCTGGGATTTGCGCCTCACCAATGTTGTCTCCGGCACTCCGCAAATCGTCGCGCGCCTGGAAGCCCTCCCAATTGAGTTAACAACAGACGGATTCTACCCCCTCAAGAATGCCGCCGCTACCTCGCTGTTCTGGCCCAAAGGCGCGCAATGGGCGCCAGGAACTGATTGGACTGGCCGTCCCGAATCCGCCCTCGGCACCAACGAGAGCGGACGCCTGCTGGCCATGGGCATGGGCCGCCCGCTCGAACCGGGGCTCTATACGATTGGTGTGATTGGCGGAACCGCCGGCGGGCCGGTCACCGCCACCCTGGTCAGCCGCGGCATCGGCTCAGGTTTCTCAATCCCAGTCACTGACTTGAACTTCAGCAATGGCACCCATACGGTGGCCGGAATTCCCGCGCGTGAGGCAAAATATTACCGCGTATTCATTCCCACAAACACCCCGTCCTGGAAGCTCCGTGTAGGCAACACCTCAGGCGAGAACATGTTGGCGGTGCTCTTCGATACCCTGCCAAATATTGGCGCGCTGCAGAACGGCAGCGCGCTCAGCTCAGCCGGGCGCCGCATGAACCGGCTCGGGGATGAACATTTCATCATGCTGCCGCCTGCGGGTCAGGATTGGCTGACTTCCGGCTACTACTATCTCGCCGTGGTTGGAGAGGGTGAGGCTTCCACCAACAACACCAGCCGCGTGGGGCCAAACACCAGCGGCTTCACCGTCACCAGCATCGGTCGGGCACCCGTGATTTCACTCGGAACTGTCGGAGGGATTGACCTCGTCCACAACGGTTCCCTGGCAGGTGGTGAGACCCAGGTCTATCAGTTTGACGTCCCCTCCGGCGTGCAGTCCATGGAAGTCCGACTGGACGACCGCATCGGCCACCCGGTCATGGTGCTGCGCCAGGGCACGCGGGTGCCTGATCCCGGCGCGCTCAACTCCCCCGCGGGGATTCCTCCTGATTACTATGGCAACGAAGGTGGAGAGCTTTCCGCCGACGGAAATGCAACCTTGATCTCCGTGGCCAACCCCACCAATGGAACGTACCGGCTGGCTATCAAGGCCCGGAATCCAAACTCGTCCACCCCGCTGGTCTACCCGAATGCCGGCTACACCTTGCGGGTAATCGCCACCGGGGTCGTACCCCTCGAATTCGATCAAGGCACCGCCATCGTCTCCGGTCAATCGCCCAATAACTGGCGTTACTTCAAGGTAATTGTCCCGACCAATGCCGCGGGCTGGGACCTGCGCCTGACGGAGGTGAAAACCGGAATGCCCCGCCTCGTGGTGCGGCGCGAATCTCTGCCCAACAATCTGACCACCACCACTGGCTGGTACCCGGGCACAACGTATGGCTGGCCCACCAACAACCAGTGGTATCCTGGTCAAGACTGGACCAAGCGCAGCCCATCCAATGACGGACTCATCAACGAGGACGGCCGTATCCTGGCCATGGGCTTGAACCGGCCGCTGGAACCCGGGGTCTATTACGTTGGCGTAATCAACTCCATCGCGAGCACCAACATGAGTTACACGCTGCGCAGCCGGGGCATCGGCCAGCCCTACTCCATCCCCGTGCGTGACCTGCCGTTTGTCGGCAGCATAACCAACCTCGGCCTGGCGCCGCGCGAAGCCGCATATTATCGCCTGGTCATCCCGACGAACGCTCCAGGCTGGAAAGTGAAGGTCACCAACCTCGCGGGCGAATGCATGCTGGCGGTGCTGCGCAACGCGCTGCCAAACTTCGACACGGTTAACGCAAGCGGCGACTCTGCCAGCGGCAAGGGTCTCCAGAAACCCGGCAATGAGCATTTTGTCCTCCTCCCAAAAAATGGCACCACCAATATTGTGGAAGCCACGAACTTCCTGGCAGTCATCTCGGAAGGACGCAACCCGCCCACCTCCAGAATAGGGGCCGGAAACAGCGATTATATCCTGTCCAGCCTGGGCGCGCTCCCGGTTGACGACCTCGGGTTATTAACTTCCGAAGACCTCGAACGGGCGGAGACCCTGGAAGACGGCGAGGTGAAAGCCTACAAGTTTGAGGTGCCTTACGGAACGTACGGAGTCAAAGTCCAATTGGAAAACCGCAGCGGGAACCCTGTCGCCGCGATCACTGCCGGCGACCAATTGCCCGACCCGGGGTCCTCGGGCAGCGGCCAGAACGTTGACTATTACGGGAATGAGGGCGGCTACCCGGTTCTGGATGTACATTCCAATATTGTTACCGTGGCCAACCCCGCGCCGGGAATGTTCAGCCTCGCGATCAAGGGGCGGGTTCAGGGTGGCAGTTATCAAAACGCCGCCTTCAACCTGCGGGTTAAGGAAATCCTGGTGCCAGAACTCAATTTCTCAAAGGACCAAAACACCAATGGCTTGAACAACGAAGTGAGCGGCCTGCTTCAGAACAACGAACGCGCCTTCTTCAAATTCATCATCCCGGCTACCAACAATGGCCAGGCAGTCGTCGGATGGAAACTCGACTTGATCGCCTCGTCCGGGACACCCTCCATACGGGTTCGCCGCGACTTGCTGCCGTCCGACAGGGACGCCGGCAGCATCATGGGCTTCACTACCGGGTCCGCTGTGATCGCGCCCCCCTACCTCACCAACGGGGTCTGGTTTGTTGAGGTCAAGGGATTGGGCTCCAGCGTGTTCACGCTACGCAGCAGCCCTCTGGAACTACAGCGCGCGCCCTGGGTCATGCCGGCCCCGGGCGAAACCAATCGCGCACCCGGCGTCGCGGTGCCCGATTTCGCGGATTCCAGCATCGACACCAATGGCTTGCCGCTGCCGCCTGGAGGAATCTTGCTGGAACAGGGTTCGCTCCACTATTATGCAATCCAGGTGCCGCCCACCAATTCCGGTCTCCTGCAACTCACCCTGGAGGCCCTTGATGGCAACCCCGACTTATACCTCCGCGTCGGCGCCGTCCCCACCCTCTACCATGACGTCAGCGGTGTAACCGGGACCATCTTCGAACGTTCCATGACTTCCACCACCAACACCGAATACGCCAACTGGGTGCCTCTGGACGGGAAGACGGAAACGCAGTTGAAACCCGGGCTATGGTACTTGGCGGTCCGGGCCGCGGGGAACACCCAGGCAAAATATCGCCTTACCGCTTCGCAGGGTGATGTGACGGATCTGCCGGTCAATGGCCCTGCCATGGTCAACCAGGAGGTCAGGCCCGGCAATTGGAAGTATTACCGCATCATGCTCCCAACGGCGCTGCCATTATCGTTTAATATCAGTTTCAGCCAGCAGTCAGGCGATGTCATCCTTCACCTGCGGGACACCATCCCACCCGGAAGCGGCATCTCTCCGACACCCACTTATATTAAAGACTGGACCGGGGATCAGAAGAATTTTGGCCCCTACAGCTCGTACGATGCGCCGGGCAGTTATACCTTCACGGCCGCCCCGGTGCGCCCCGGCCAGCCCTTCTACCTGGGTTTCCGCGCGCCTGTTCAAGCCACCTTCAATGTCCAGGTGACGACGAATGGCGCCCCCACCCAGGAACCCATCGTGGTGCCGTTCTATGGCGGCTCCGGCAATACCATGCTGGCCCCCTTCGGCACCGCCATATTCCGTGTTGATGTCCCGCCTGAAGCCACCCGCTGGAAACACATCGCGGCCCATATGTCCAATGTTACGGCGATGCTCGAACAAGGCACAATTCCCAGCCGCGCCCAAAACCGCTGGATCAGTTCCACCGCCAACAGCACTTATAGTGCACTCCTGGTGTCCTGGGACAATGCAGCCAAAGAATACAAATCGGCCGCGTGGCCCTGGATTCCTGGCCAGCCCTATTTCATGTTCGTCACCAATAATACCGCCGCCTCCCAGGAGTTCATCCTGACCATGGACGGCCGTAACATCGCTACTGACGACAACGACAACGACGGGCTGCCGGACGCCTGGGAACTGCTCTACTTCGGGTTCTTAAACTACAGCGATGCCGCCGATTCGGACGGTGATACCAAGACGAATCTAGAGGAATTTCGCGAAGGCACCAATCCCAACGATGCGAGTTCCTACCGCGCCCGCTTGCTTACAACCGCCGCGCGAGGCACCATCAACCGCAGTCCGGATTTGGCCAATTATGAACTGGGGTCCACGGTGACCCTTACGCCGGTTCCCTCTCCGGGTTACGCTTTTATCGGCTGGTCCGGATCCGTCACCAGCTCTGCCAATCCGCTGCTCCTGACCATGGCCGGCCACAAAACCCTGGTGGCCAGTTTCAAGCTAGCGGGGGATGATTTCATCACCGCCCTGCCCTTGAGCGGAACCACCGCGAGCCTGACAGCCACCAACATCAGCTTCACGAAAGAAACCGGAGAACCCTACCACGCCGGAAATCCCGGCGGAAAATCAATCTGGTGGCGCTGGGTGGCCCCGGCTTCAGGGCCGTTTTCGTTGAGCACAGCGGGCACTCCTTTCAACACCCTGCTCGGCGTCTATACCGGCGGCTCGGTCAGCAGCCTGACCAAAATTGCCAGTGATAACAATTCCGCGGGCGACACCAATCGCAGCTACGTTAGTTTCAATGCCGTTGCGGGCACCACCTACTCCATTGCCGTGGATGGTTTCAATGGCGCCTCCGGCAGAATCCAGCTTGCCCTGACCACCGTCACCTCGGTGCCAGCAACGATTCTGGGCGCCCCCACGCGTTTCGAGAATGGAGTGGTCATGTTTAATATCACCGCTGAGCCAAATCGGAGTTACCAAATCCAGTTCTCGGGAGATCTCTCCGCGTGGCTCATCCTGGGCACGGTGGAAGTGCCGGAAAGCGGCACCGCCACGGTGCTTGACTCTTCAGCCCCGGGCAAGTCACCAAGGTTCTACCGCGCCGTTCGGCAGTAGCCCTCGCATGGACATTTGCGGCCAGGGTCACACGGTGGCCCTGGCTGGTCTGTCCCACGGCCAAATTCCGCCGGCGATTGAACCCACCAGCCCGCCTTCCATCGGTATGGGCTTGCACGCCACCGAGGAAGAGGATTAAAGTGTTTAACAGTGAAGCCGCAAATGATCATCAACTCAGAGTCACACCGTTCCTGCGGCACGCTGTCACGGAAACCGCCCCGCTCAAACGGGAGCCATGCGAGCTCCCCTGACCCCGCGAGACTCTCATCTCTTAAGCAACTGGTTATTATGCCATTAGAAAACAGGCCACTGGCCCGGATTCGCCGAGCCTTCACCCTCATCGAGCTGCTGGTCGTCATTGCCATCATTGCCATCCTTGCGGCCATGCTGTTGCCGGCCCTTAGCCGCGCCAAGCAAAAAGCCCAGGGCATAAACTGCATGAACAACATGAGACAGCTCGGTGTCTGCTGGGTCATGTACGCGTCCGATAACAAAGATGCGATCGTGAAGAACTGGCTTCTACCCACTGGCTTGTCCTCCCCGGCCGCCTGGATCTCCGGGGACGTGTCAAAATTGCCCAGCGCAACGAACACCTCTGACGTCATTAACAGCCAGCTTTACCAGTATAACAAGAGCTTCGGCATTTACAAATGCCCCACGCTGAGCGGCCGCGCTCCCGTCGGCGTGCAAGCCTCCGCCCTGGTCCGCTCGGTCTCTCTAAATGGCCGTATGGGAGGCGCCGACACCTCGGATGCGCCACGCTACGGTGTCGTTGACACTTCATACATTTTGGGCCCCACCTATCCCATGTTCAAGAAGATCGGCGACATCCGGGGACCATCCCCGTCGCTGGCTTTCACCTTCCTGGACGAAAGCCTGCTCACCGCCGACGACGGGTATTTTGCCGTCCGGTTGTCCGCCACCTGGCAAAACTCCCCCACGGTGCGTCATGGCCAGGGGGCCGGCTTTGGCTTTGCGGATGGCCATGCGGAAGTGTGGAGATGGCGCGGCTTGAACGTCGAACAGGGGTTCAACGTCCCCTCAACTACTGCCACCGCCTACGACCTGAAACGATTGCAGGACGCCACGGCAACACCGTATTAGCACCGCATGGCAGGGTGGTTTCTTCGCCTTTGGCTCTTTAAGACTGAGGGGCCGCACAGCACTTGAATTCTCTGGGGACTGAACCCCGGCGGGAATGGTCGTAAACCCCGCATCAATCTAAATGAATTTTGGGCGCTCGTGAGCGTCGAACCTTTCATGAGTTTTAGGGCAGGGAGCGAATCACCATTCCGGCACCGCGCACCATCGAGTTCCAA
Source organism: Verrucomicrobiota bacterium (assembly GCA_038209025.1). GTDB lineage: Bacteria > Verrucomicrobiota > Verrucomicrobiia > Limisphaerales > UBA8199 > JBBQYD01. The sequence continues at coordinate 7,745 of JBBQYD010000120.1, forward strand.
AGTCGCCGGAAAGGAGGCGCATTTTTCCTTTGGTGCGCCTCGCTATGCCTCGAAAGGGCCGCGTCGGCTGTTCGTCGTGAGCAAGTCTTCCGTTTCGCCGGCGTTCGAGCCCAATCAACCGCTGCCTTCGGGTTCCCTGCGCATCTTCTCCCACGCGGTTGGCACAACTTAGCCGTTGGGAGCACCGCCAGGCAGACCCGAATTCACCCGGCCGGATGGCTGGTTGTGGCTGTCAGTCCCCTGGTTCCCAACTTCGAGCTTTGAAAAACCGCCCGCACCCCTTACCTTGGGCTGTCTTTCAACGACGTCTGGAACAGGCTTGGAACCGTTTCCACTCATTCAGGGTCAGGTTATGGAAAAACAAATTCTCGAATTATTCGCACACCCGAAAGCAGAGCCGCTGGACATCCCCCAATTGCTTCAAAAGCTGAGGCTGCCACGCAGCCAATACAACCGGGTCCAAAAGGTTCTGGACAACCTTGAGCGGAGCGGCGCCATTGCGCGGATCAAGAAAAACAACCGCTACGCCCTGCCCCGCGAGGCGGACCTCATTCCCGGACGCATCCGCATGCGCCGCCAAGGCAGCGGAGTTCTACAACCCGACGACCCGAAACTATCCAACCTCGCCATCCCTTCTGACGCGACGGGAACCGCCATGCATGGTGACCACGTGCTGGTGCGAGCCGATGTCGCACCCCGGCGGGATCCGAAAAAACCACCGCAGGAAACCACCGGCCGGGTGGTGCGCGTCCTGGAAACTGCGCGCAAGCAGTTGGTCGGTACCATGCAACAGGGACGTCACGTCTGGTATGTGATTCCAGACGACCCCCGCATCTCCCAGGACATCATTGTGCCACCCGCGCACGACGTAGGGTGTTCCGCGCGGGTGGGCGACAAAGTCGTCGTGGAACTTAAATCGTGGGAGCATCGGAATGTCAGCCCCGAAGGCGAAATCATCGAGGTGCTTGGCTCTCCCGATGCCGAAGGTGTCGATATGTTGTCGGTGATCCGCAACTATGATCTGCCTCTGCATTTCCCGAAAGCCGTGTTGCGCGAGGCCCGCATGATTGGCACTGAGGTGAGCTCCGCGGACACTTCAGGGCGCGTGGACTGCCGCAAGAATCTCGTGATAACGATTGATCCCGTCGATGCCAAGGACTTTGATGACGCCATCGGCCTGGAGAGAATCGAAGGTAATCGCTGGAAGGCCTGGGTGCACATAGCTGATGTTTCGCATTACGTCAAACCCGGCTCATCCCTGGATGCGGAGGCTGCGCGCCGCGGCAATTCAACCTACCTGGCGGACCGGGTCATCCCCATGCTTCCCGAGGCGCTCAGCAATGAGCTGTGCTCGCTGAAACCCGAGGTGGACCGCCTCACCAAATGTGTCGAGTTTCTGTTGTCGGATGGCGGGCAAGTCTTACGAACCCAGTTCTATCCGGCGATTATTCATTCTCGCCGCAGATATCATTACCGGGAGGCGCTGGAAGTCTTGCAGCGGCAGCCACGGGACGAAACCGAGCGCATGCTGCACCACGCAAATCAACTGGCTCAAAAGGTTCGCCGGGCTCGGTTTGCGGCGGGCGCGCTGGATTTGAATTTCCCCGAAACCAAGCTGCGCCTGGATGACCAGGGCCGGGTTGCCGCCATTGAACGCGTCGAAAATGATGTTTCTCATCAACTCGTCGAGGAATTCATGCTCCTGGCTAACGAGGCCGTTGCGACCCGCCTCACCAGTCTTAACCGCCCCGCCTTGCATCGATCCCATGAACCGCCTGATGAGAAGAAGCTCAAGGAATTTCGTGAGGAGGTCATCAGCCACTTCATACCTTGTGGAAATCTCAATAACCGTCAGGAGGTTCAGAAACTCCTCCAACGCCTCAATCATCTGCCCATCGGTCAGGCCTTAAAGATTTCCTTTTTACGATCCCTGATGCGCGCTCGTTATACCATTGAGCCTCTGGGCCATTACGGCCTCGCAAAAAAGAGATACACTCATTTCACTTCGCCTATACGCCGCTACGCGGACCTGGTGGTCCACCGCGCCCTCTTCCAGAAGCCCAACGAGGCTCTAACGGCTGAAAACCTCTCCGTCGTCGCAAACCATATTTCGGAAACCGAGCGTAACTCCGATGACGCGGAACGCGACAGCCGCGACGTCAAGCTGTTCGCATTTTTGCTCAACCAACTGCGAACCGCCAAACGCATTCCTTACGACGGTTTGGTCACGGATGTTCGCAATTTTGGCTTTTTCGTCGATGTAACCGGCCTTGGAATGAGCGGACTGGTTCCCGTGTCAGGGATGAATGATGACTTCTACGCCTTTCAACCCGAGCGGGCGCAACTGGTCGGGCGCAAAACCCGACGGATCTTTAAGCTTGGGGACCGGGTTCGAGTCGAGGTGGCAAAGGTGGATACCTTCAAGCGGCAAGTGGATTTTCAATTGGCTGAGGTCACGCCTGCGCCCACGGCGGTAAAACGCCGGGGGGAGGTGGGGATCAGGAGAAGGTAAACCGCGGCGCGGTCATTGACGGTTTTCCCGCCTTGCAGGGCATCCTTCGCGACAGCTTTCCGGGTACTCCTCCGCGGCCCCGGAGGCGCGTTCGCGTCCATTTGAGATCAGGGAAGGCGTCAAACCTTTACATTATGCATCCACTTTTCGCCCCAGCATTTACAATGCGCAGTTGACGCGGCATTGCGCGACTTGAAGCAGTTGACACCCGCCAGCCAGTGGGCGCCTGCTCGGCGGCCAGGACGGCAGCCTGCAAGGACTGATGCCACAGAGAAACCCCGCACGCAACATGCCCGCGCCGCTTCGCCTCAACGGAGCCTCAACTTATTTGGGCAGATAGTATTTGGCGGCATATTCACGGACCATGCGATCAGTCGTGAACTGCGGGACCAAGGTGGACATGGCCCTGCGTATGCGCTGAATCCACTGCCTGGGAATGCCTTTGGAGTCACGCAGATAGAACAGCGGAATCACCTGTTCGGTTAATCCCCGATAGAGGTTGGCGCTGTCGATCCTATCCTGTTCCTCGACGGAATTGGGGTGGGCATCTTCACCGATGGCAAACCCGTTGGTGCCGTCGTAACCCTCACGCCACCAGCCATCCAGGATGCTGAAGTTGAGGCAACCGTTGCAGCCGGCTTTCATTCCGCTCGTGCCGGAGGCCTCCAGCGGACGCCGAGGCGTGTTTAACCACACATCGCAACCCGAGACCATCTGCCGGGCCACGTGCATATCGTAGTTTTCGATAAAAACCATGTTCCCCTGGAGGTCACTGTATTTGCTGAGATGAATAATATGCTGGATATAGCGCTTGCCATCGTCATCGCGGGGATGGGCCTTGCCGGCAAAGACAAATTGGACAGGGCGTGAGTTGTCCCGAGTCAGCCTTACAATATTCTCCAGTTGCTGAAAGATCAGCGGAGCTCGTTTGTAAGTGGCAAAGCGCCGGGCGAAACCAATGGTCAGGGCATCGGGATTCAGCAGGGAGTCAAAGGCGATGAAATCCCCCTGGGTAAGGCGCTGCCGCTGGATCAGGAGGCGGCGGCGCGCGAACTCGATCAGTTCGCGGCGCAACGTGAAGCGGAGCGCCCAGATTTCTTCGTCGGAAATAAAATTCGGGTCGGTGATGCGCGTCCAGAATTCCGGCGCATTGATGTGCGTATCCCAATCGGAGATGGGAGCCTTCACACTTGGGGAGGGGGGTTGGTCGGGTAATTTGGTTAATTTATGACGCCAGAAACGCCGCACGGTGCCCTTCATCCAGCCCAGCAGATGGACGCCGTTGGTGATATGCCCGATTGGGACTTGCTCGACCGGCTTGTCAGGATAGAGCGATTGCCACATGTGGCGGCTGACGCGACCGTGCAATTCGCTGACAGCGTTGGCGGACCGGGAGAGCTTAAGTGCGAGGACGGTCATGCAAAAGGGCTCCTGCAAATTCGCGGGATCCACGCGACCAAGTTTCATGATTTCGGCGAAAGGCACTGGGAACTGTGTGCGGAACCGGTGCATCGCGTAATCCATCAAATCCGGGCTGAAACGATCATGCCCGGCCTCTACGGGGGTGTGGGTGGTGAAGAT
>JBBQYD010000121.1:0-11764 GCA_038209025.1 Verrucomicrobiota bacterium
TAGCAGTCAAGTAGGCCAGTCGGTCTCGGAGCGTCCAGGTCATCCTCCTGGCGCCGGTAAGTCCTCCAAACCAGATAGATCCAGCCACCTGGTTCAGCACGGTGGCTGCCCGCTGTTGTTCCACACCGGGGTGAACAGCCCCACCACGGGAAGCATTCGCACGGGAGCTGGCGGCGGGTCATGAGGCACGCCTCCGCCGGGTCGATTCGGGCTTGGTGGATCGTTCATTTGCGGCGGGCGGGCGGTGCATCCGGCGGTCCGGCGCGGTTCGCCTCCAGGTTGACATGTAACACGAAGTGACAGGTAAACGCTTGTTGAGCGGAGCGGGCTGAGCCGTTAGGTTAAGTGCCAGAATGAATCAAAACCAACCCATGAGCGCCTTTGACACAAAAGCAGAGGGCCGGGTTTGCCCCAGAGAAGTGGCTTTCACGCTGATCGAATTGCTCGTCGTCATCGCCATCATCGCCATTCTTGCGGCCATGCTCCTGCCCGCGCTTGCCCGGGCCAAAGAAAAAGCCAAGCAGGTCAACTGCCTTAGCAACCTCAGGCAAATTGGCACCTCCGCCGTGTTGTATTGCGGCGATTTTGGCGATGAGTTCCCGGGGTCCGTGATCAAAGGAGATGACGGCGGCACCTACATGAGCCAGTACTGTTGGGTGGGCCGGGCTGGCAGCCGGAACCCTTACGACAAGATGGGAGTCACCAACCGTCCTCTGAATACCTACCTGGGCAAGTTTTCACTTACTGGCGAGGTGGAAGTCGCCCGTTGCCCAAGCGAGCTCAACGTCATCTCCGGCAATTATTATGTCGCCGGATCTTCCTATCCGCATAACTCGCATCCCGACCCCGCCTTCCGGACTCTGGGAATCGAGAACAACCGGAGCTGCAAGACGACTCAGATCAAAAGCCCTTCCCAGATGATCATCATCGGCGAAGAGGGTTGTTATTTTCCTTCCTGGAATCCGATTGACCTGCCGCGCCAGAATTTCCGCCATACCAAGTACCCGGATGCGCGCTGGAACGTTGCCTTTGCTGATGGCCACGCCAGTTTCACTCGGTTCGTTTACGTCATGGGCATTCGCAATATGAGCGGCCCGGATTACACCTTTGATCGCACCAAGTAAATCGCATATGTCCTCCTCTCGAAACCAAAACCAAACAAAAGCAATATGAACGCAAACCCCTCCTGGCATCACAAATCCCTCAGGCGACTCTCAACCTTGGTTGTTCGCACCGCGTTTGCCGCTGTGCTCGCTCTGGGAATTTGTGTCGTTCCTGCGGCGACCGTCAAGGATTCCGCGGATTTCAACATGAAAATTGAAATGAACGTCGTGCCGATCCCCATTTATAACCTCAACAGAGGCTGGACGAGCGACGGAGATGTGCTGACCTTCAACAACGCTGTGAATACCGATGGGGCGTTTGGCTGGAGCGGGCAGCTTGTGAACTCCGTGGGTTATACCATAGAGATGCGGTACCGGATTACCCAGGCCAATACACCCGGAACCACCAGTAGTAGCCCCAGATGGACGTTTCAGTTCCAGGGTTGTGACGCTTCCGGGGCGAACGCTTTACACACCCTGCAGGTGGGCCAGCCGACTGCGAGCGGTCAACTCGGCCTCTATTCGGCAGGGAGTTCCAGCGCCACGATGGCTATCGCCCTAACCGCCGGGGATTGGCACACGCTCCGCATTGCCGACGACGCCAATAGCAATGACGTGCTGGTCTGGTCGGACGGTGTGCAGATTACCGGGTTCAACTGGCAGTCGAGCAATAATACTGGCAACAATCGCGCATGGTGTGGCGATTTGGGGGCATCCGTTACAGACGGTTTTTATGACGTGGATTACTATCGCGTGGACACCACCGGGGCTTATGCGCCCCCGGCGCCGGCGGTGCCCGTCGCCACTCAAAGCCCTCAGTCCATCACCAACATCCTCGGCTCGCGCATGACAATCACGGGCAAGTTCTCCGGCCTGGTCTCCAGCGTGCAATGGTATAAGGACAATGTGCCGCTGGCCAATGGGAGCAAGCTGACTTACGTGATTGACCCCGCGACTACGGCAGACAGTGGTTGGTACTTCCTGCGCGCCACCAACACGGTGGGCACCGCTGACACCCTGCCCGCTTACGTACAAGTGCTGGACGTTGATCCCACGCCGCCCGCGGTCCAGAGTGTTCGCGGCCTGCTTACGCTGCAGAACGTGCGCGTGACTTACACCAAGCCGACGATCGATGAAAGCCAGACGAATATTGCCAATTACTATTTCCAGGGCAATGCGCTCACCGTTCTCAGTGCCAGCCGCATAGATCAAAGCACGGTTGAGTTGCTGACTGGCTACCAGACGCCGGGCTCCAATTACACTTTGTTTATTACAAACGTCCTTGATACTCTTTCAAACTCCATTCTACCAAACACCAGCGTTAGCTTCACGGCGCCCATGGTTAACCCTTGTGTCCGTTACGACGCCGGGACAACCGCCAGCCAACCCTCCGGACCGGCCGACCCGACCTCGGCCACGGGCGGTTATTGGATGCAGACGACCAACCTGAACAATGGCATGGCCACCAACGCGGTCACCGATGATCTGTCCACCGGCTTCAACGCGTGGCAGATCACCGACCAGAATGTGATATCCACGGGCGGAGTTCTCGATTACCGCATGGTCATTGACCAGCCTTCCGACAACCTTGCCCATGCCAGCGGCTGGCGCCTGCTGACTCGTTGCCGGCTGGTGGACAATTTCAGCGGCACCGCTGCCGACCAGCTTGTCGTTTACAGCGACACCGGCCTGGGAGCCCGCTATGGCATGTGGTTTGGCATGGACAGCGGCGGCAATCTGACCGCAAGCCTGCTGGGCGGTTCCACCTACATTTTGACTTCCGACAGCACATCGTACCACACCCACGTCCTAATCTATGATCCGGCTTCGGCGCAAGTCTCCTATTACTTCGATGGCCAACTGATCGTCGGCAATTACGTCGGCCAAGTTGCATCGGGGTACAATGGTGTGTCGTTCGGCAGCGCCTCCGCAACAAGCTCAGGCCAGATGAACTATAACCTCGTGCAGTTTGACGTCGTCGGCGGGACCAGGCCGGTGATCGTGGCCAACCCGCAGAACACCACCAACGGGGTCGGCCAGAAAGTCACGTTTACCGCGAGCTTCACCCCCTTCGTCGGCGCCTATCAATGGTTGTCCAATAACGTGGTTATTCCCAGGGCCACCAACACCTCCTACACGACCGATTTCATCACGACGGGCTACAATGGCTCGCAGTATGGCTGCCGCGCGTTTCATGCGTTGGGCAATGTCGATACCCTGCCGGCGACGCTCACGGTGACGACCGATACCACGCCTGCCGCCATCGTGGGGGTGAAGTGCTCGTTGTTGCTTGATCGGGTGACCATCGCCTTCTCCGAGCCGGTGCAGGAGTTGTTCGCGACCAACCTTGCCAATTATGTCTGGGTGAATCCAGGCATCACCAACCTCGCCGCCGTAATGCTCGACCCGCTAACGGTTGAACTGCGTGGCACGCCAATGCCGATGGGCAGCAATTATACGGTACGCGTCAGCAATGTGCGCGACACCTCGAACCTTGCCATTGCAGCCAATACTCCGGCCAGCTTCACAACCCCATGGCTGGAGGTGGTGGGCCGCTACTACGCTGGCAGCACGACGGATGCGCCGGCCGGGCCGCCTGACCCCGTCTCTGCCTTGGGTGGCGTTTGGGCGCTGAGCAGGGTTGCGGACCCGGATGTGTCCACCAATGCCATATCCGATGACTTGGGGACGGGCTGGAATGCGTGGGAAGTGAGAGATGCCTCGACCGTGTCAGGGCGCTTGATCTCATACACCTATCCACTCCCCGCCAATGTCCACCAGTTTGTGCGTCAAAATGGGTGGGTGATGTCGATCCGCAGCCGATTGTCGGAGGATTTTGGCACCGCTTACACCATGATGGCTGGATATGGCGACTCCCAGGCGTATCGAAATCTGATGTTCTTTGATCTAAACGCCGGCGGCGACCTGACCGCGGACCTGTCGCTTGGCAGCAGTTTTACCACCTACCCCCTGACAACCTCGGGTGTTGGAGCCATGGACTATCATCTGCACCAGATCGTTTTCGACCCTGCCACCACCAATGCCGGGTATTACTTTGATGGCCAGGCGGTAACCAGGAGTTGGAGTCCATCTTACGTGGCATCCTCAACGCCTGGCCTGGTTTGGGGGGCCGGCTCCAGCGCCAGCATGGGCGCCATGCGCTATAACCTCGTCGAACTCAAAACGGTGGCGGGTCCTTTCGTGAATATCCAAGCGGATGGCCCCAACATCAAAGTGAATTACCGAGGGGTGCTTGAAACGGTCGGCCAATTAGGGAGCCCCGCTCTCTGGAGCGCCGTTGCCACCAACCCGGCCGGCGGCACCTATTCCGCGCCGCTCGTGAACTCGACCCAGCAATTCTTCCGCGCGCGTCTGGCGCAGTAGGCTCAAACGCGCCGCAGGTAACCTGGCGCCTTGAAGGCCTCACCGGCTTTCAAGGCGCAACTCCCGCAGGGCCCGAGTCGCCACGGGATCTGTACGCCCAGCCGGGTGGGCAGTGCGTCCGGCGGTCCGGCGCGGTTCGCCTCCGGGCTGACATGTCACACGAAGAAACAGGAAAACGTGTGTTGAGCGGGTCTGGCTTAGGCGTTAAAATTAAAAACTGTATGAATCAAGACCAACCCATGAGTGCCTTTTACGCAAAAGCAGAGGGCCGGGCTTGCCCCAGACAAGCGGCTTTCACACTGATCGAGTTGCTCGTCGTCATTGCCATCATCGCCATTCTTGCGGCCATGCTCCTGCCCGCGCTTGCCCGGGCCAAGGAAAAAGCCAAGCAGGTCAACTGTCTCAGCAACCTCAAGCAGATTGGCACCGCCGCCGTGTTGTATTGCGGCGATTTTGGCGATGAGTTCCCGGGGTCTGTGATCAAAGGAGATGACGGCGGCACCTACATCAGTCAGTACACCTGGGTGGGGCGGGCGGGTAGTCTGAGCTCTTACGATAAGATGGGAGTCACCAACCGGTACCTGAACATTTACCTGGGCAAGTTTTCGCTTACTGGCGAGGTGGAAGTCGCCCGTTGCCCAAGCGAGATCAACGTAAAATCAGGGAATTACTATGCCCGCGGTTCCTCCTATCCGCATAACTCGCATCCCGACCCCGCCTTCCGGACTTTGGGAATAGAGAACAACCGGAGCTGCAAGACGACGCAGATCAAAAGCCCTTCCCAGATGATCGTCATCGGCGAAGAAGGTTCCTATTTTCCTTCCTGGAATCCCATTGACATACCCCGCGAGAATTTCCGCCATACCAAGTACCCGGATACACGGTGGAACGTTGCGTTTGCTGATGGCCACGCCAGTTTCACTCGTTTCGTTTACGTCATGGGCATTCGTAACATGAGCGGCCCGGATTACACGTTTGATCGTACCAAGTAGCCCATTCCGAAAAGCAACCACCAACAAACATCTTTGCATATGAATTCAGCCTATGCGCCTGGAAGTTGTGGAGCATCAGTAAAAGCAGCGTTACTTCCGGGCTCGGTTATCGCAGTGATTCAAACTGATTACAACCATGGGGCCCTGTGCCGCTGGCAGGGCGCGTTGTGCTGGTTCAGGCTGGCTCGACTACGGCTGGTGTTTTAGACAAATGAAAAGATTGTATGCGGAGATTCTCCTGGCGTTGGCAATTGTTCCAGGCGCCCTGCCTGGGCAGGCTGCGGCCCCCGATCCAGCCTCCGTTTATGCCTGGTTTAAAGGCGACTCCGGCCTCGTTACGAACGCCGCGGGCTGTATCACCAACTGGAATAATGAGGCAACCAGTGGCAGCCCCGCCAATCGCCACCTGAACCGTTTTGGCGGCGTTCCGCAGGTTGCCGCCGTTGCCACCTCCAGCGGGCTCATGAGATTCCTGCGGCTGAGCGGTGAGGATAACCTCTACGCTGCGCCCGCCGCGTTTGGCTCCTTGTCTCAAACCCGAACTGTGGCGGCTTGCTTCCGTTTGAACTCCACCAACTCAGGGTTCCTCTTCGACGGAGCCAGCAATGTGGGCATGACTCGCGCTCAATTGCGGGACGGCTATTGGCAGGTCGGCATCCAGCCTCCGCCAATAGGCAACGGTGCCAACCCGGATCAAGTGACGCTTCCGGCACAATTTGGGACTTGGCAGTTGCATTTTTTTAGCTTCGAGCCAGTCGGTATCAAAACCCGCGTGACACACACTCTTTGGGGCGGCCCGAGCCTGACCTATACCAACGCCAACACCAATTCACTGGCCGCCCTGATCATCGGCGAGAACGTCACCCAATCATTTGGCCTGGCGGCTGATGTCTTGGAGGTGCTGGTTTATGACCGATTGCCCTCAGCATCCGAGCGGCAGGAATTGGCCGGGTATCTCACCAACAAGTGGGCTGGTGTGCTTGCGGATACAAATCCCCCTCCCGTTGGGCCGTCCGCAAGGGTCCCGGTCTTCGTGAATGGTCAGAACGGGTATGGATGCTACCGCATTCCAGCCATGGTCACCACCTCCAGGGGGACCGTCATCGCCATGGCTGACGGGCGCATTTCCAATTGCGGCGATATTCCGAATCCTTTGGACCTGGTCATCCGACGCAGTTTCGATCATGGGCGCACTTGGGGACCGCTCCAGTTGGTGGCGGGCTACGGGTCGGATACGAGCGCCACGGATGTTGACACCTATCCGTATTTTGGCATCACAAACCCCGTCCAGCGGGTGGCGGCGGGCGACGCCGCGTTGCTGCTCGACCGCACCAATGCCCGGGTGTGGACACTTTACGACAACGGAGCGTACGTGGCCGGGCAGGCCTACAACCGGGTCATCAAACTGGAGATGCGGTATAGCGATGACGACGGGTTGAACTGGTCGCCTGGAATTGATGTCGAGGCGTTGCAGCCCGGATTGCGCCCCAGCGGTTCGCAATTTCTCACTGGTCCTGGCAATGGAATCCAACTGGAGAAAGGCCCTCACGCCGGACGCCTGATCTTCCCGGTTTATGTCTATGGTGGTCCAAATTACTCCTCCCTGATCTACAGTGACGATTATGGGCAGACCTGGCGCCTGGGGGGCAACGCCGGGACCGGGGCAGGGGAGGTCCAGATGGCTGAAACTGAGGGCGGCGGACTCCTCGCAACGCTGCGCGAGGCAGGGTTTGCCGACAAAGGCAAACGGCACTTCAGCCGCAGCAGTGACGGGGGGCTCACCTGGTCCACCCCCATCAATAACACGACCAATCCGCCCTATATACCCGATCCCCAGTGCCAGGGCAGCATCATCCGGCTAACCACCACGAATGAAAGCAACGCCAGCCGCCTCGTTCATGCCAACGCCGCCAGTTCATCCTCGCGGGTTAACATGACCCTCAGGATGAGTTACGATGAAGGCCGGACCTGGCCCGTCAGCAACCAGGTCTATGCCGCGGGCTCCGCCTACTCGGCCTTGACCCGGCTCGCCAACGGGGAAGCGGGCCTCCTGTTCGAAATCGACAACTACGCGAGAATCGATTTCGTCCGTCGTTCCGTGGCGCAAATAACTGGCGGGACGGACTCGCTGCCGCCCTACACCGCCTGGGCAAATGAGACCTTCACGGCTGCCCAATTGGCTGACCCGGCCGTCTCAAGTTCCGATGCGGACCCCGACAAGGATGGCGCCAGCAACTACGCCGAGTTCATCGCCGGCACCGCGCCGCTTGATCCCCACAGTGTTTTGCGAGTTGAGTTGCTGCGAACTGAGCCAAAGCAGGGACGCATCCTGTTTACGGCCGTCTCAAACCGGAGTTACACGATTCAGAGCACCAGCAGCCTGGGCACGGGCGCCTGGCAGCGACTGCTCGAGTTGCCCGCCCGCGGCACCAATGCGCCAGTGGATATGCCCTTTGGAACCACGAACACCGGACAATACTTCCGAATCTCCACCCCTTAATCCTAATTCAAAAATGTTTAAACGGCTTTTCCCTCGCGCTCCCCTCCTGACCTTGTTGGCGGCTCTGGCAGGCCACGCACAATCCTCCCCTGCGGACACCAATCAGGCCGTTGCCGTGGTCGCCGGATTGGCGGACCAGGCAACGATTCGCGCCCTGGTTGCTGATCAGGCCCGACCGTTAACCTGGGTCTTTACCGGTGACAGCATCACTCACGGCGCCAAGCACACTCACGGTTCCCGCAGTTATGTGGAGCACTTCGCCGAACGCGTGCGGTGGGAGTTGAGGCGGGTCCGGGACGTGGTCATCAATACGGGCATCAGCGGGGATAAGGCCGATGGGCTGCTCAAAACATTTGATTGGCGCGTCGCCCGCTTCAAACCTGACGTGGTCTCAATTATGATGGGGATGAACGATTGCACCCGTGGAGAGGGAAAACGCGAGGAGTTCCGGGACAACCTTCGCCGGCTCATCCGGCAAACCCGTGAGTTGGGAGCGGTGCCCATCATCCACACCCAAAACACCATCGATCATTCAGCCGAAAAGGAACGAGGCGACTTGCCGGCCTACGCCGCCATCGTGGCGGAGGTCGCGCAGGCCGAAAAAGCCGTTTTGGTGGATCACTGGCAACACTGGCAACGTTCCTGCCCTGACCCGCAAACCTTGAATCAATGGCTCAACGACCCAATTCACCCGAACGCCCGGGGCCACCGTGAGTTTGCCATTCTCACCTTCAAAGCTTTGGGCATCTACGACACCAACAGCCCGACCTGTCAACCCCAGGACCCAACACTCCCATGAGTTCTTTTGCCTGTTCCATCGATAATCCGGGCCTGGCCCAAAACCGCCGGCAGTTTATTCGCACCGCCGGCTTGGCGGCCGGAGCGACCATGCTCGGCTTTGCCTCAAACGCTCAATCCGCCGAGAGCGACTCGGTGTTCAACATCGAGCCAAACCGGGAGAATCCGCGCAATTCGGAGGGCGCGTTTGTGACCCTGAAATCCGGGCGCATACTCTTCCTTTACACCCGCTTCCATGGCGGCGCGGATGATGCGAGCCCGGCTCGAATCGTCAGCATCTATTCAGACGACGATGGCCGCACCTGGAGCCCTGACTTCAGGGTCGAGGTTGAGATCACGAGCGGCGCCAATGTCATGAGCGCCTCGCTGCTCCGGCTGAGAAGTGGCGCTATCGCGCTCTTTTACCTTCTCAAAAACAGTATCATTGATTGTCGGCCGCTCATGCGGATTTCCACCGATGAAGGCAAAACGTGGTCCGATCCGCAAAGCCTGACCTCCGCCCCCGGATATTTCGTGCTCAACAATGACCGCGTGATCCAACTTCAGGGCGGCCGGTTGGTTGTGCCGTTGGCATTTCACCGCGCGCGCGGTTCGGATCCGAAAACCTACCGCTCGTGGGATAGCCGGGGCATTGCCCTATGGTTGCTTTCTGATGACGAGGGGAAAACCTGGCGTGAGGCCGACGATTGGTGGGCCTTGCCGGCCCACACGAGCACCGGCCTGCAGGAACCGGGCGTCGTCGAATTGTCAGATGGCCGTGTCTTCAGTTGGATGCGGACTGACCAGGGTGTGCAATATGGGTGTTGGAGCGTGGATGCCCAGCGCTGGCCACTGCCTGAGCGAACCGGGCTGGCATCTCCCGCATCACCCGCCAGCATCAAGCGCGTGCCGGGCGCGACCGACTTGCTGGCGGTTTTCAACGACCATTCGGGCAGGTTCGCGTTTCCGAAGGGCAAACGGACCCCGCTGGTAGCGGCTCTCTCCAGCGATGGCGGCAAGACGTGGCCCCGGCGAAAACCAATCGAAACCGACCCCGAAGGCTGGTATTGCTACACGGCGATTCACTTTGCCAAGGACTCGTTGCTCCTCGCTTATTGCGCGGGCGGTCCCCAGGTGGGGCACTTGAACCGGCTGCGGATTCGCCGTTGTCCACTGGAGTGGACTTCGTTCAAAGAATCCGGTGCCTGACGCCGCCGCTGGTTTTCCGGGTGGCGCTGTCCCGACGGACTTTCCCGCTGTCAAACGCCGGGCTGGCGTTGGGTCTCTGCGCATCGTTCTGAGCAGTACCATGGCATGCGTGGGAGGTGGAACGGGCCGTTCCACAGATTGCCTTTTAGGCGGTACGATAGCGACCCGTCGCCGTGCAAGCAGCCATGCCACTCACCAAACTGAGGGCAGGCGAGATGTCGAACGCTCCAATCATGGACGAGTTTGTGCCATCGTGAATACCTGGCATCGTTTGTCAAAGCCCAGGCCAACAGTGTGGCAATGATGGCTTCGTTGTGCGGCCACCAGAACTTCATGTCATGCCAGTACTCCTGCACGGGCAACCGGCGCAAATCTCGAAAGTAAAAAAGACCGCCGCATTCTTCATCCCATCCGCGGTTCCTGGCCGCTGATCATGCGGCTTGCGCGCCGCTTATTTCCCAGACCTGCCTGGCATGCGGGAACCGCCCCGTCCCGAGCGTCACCAATGCAGCTTGCGCGACCGCAGATATTCCAGGAGGCGCTCCGCTTCGTCCGTCTGGATGACGGTTGCGCCACGTTCCACAGCCCAACCCCAGCCCGCTGACGGATCCTTTAGTGACTTAGCGTCCGTATGGCCCGCGGCCAATTCGTCCCAAAGGGTGTTGATCCACGGCCGCGCGCCGTTCTGTTTGAGCTTTGCGAGGGTCTCCGGGGCGATGATCGGATCGTCATCGGAAACAAAGACCAACTCCACCGCGCAGGGATGCGTCAGCTTCGTATAAGGCTCGATTTGGGCCCAGCCTTGTTCCTTTTTCTTCTGCCAGTCATTCTTGTGAAGCACGATCGGCATCAGCAGCACCGGGGGGGGCAGGCTGCCAAAGTCTTTGGCGCAGCGGGCCGCGCTGTAGCTGGATTTGAAGATCGCTTGCGGAGTCGTGCCGGTTTGCTTCAGAAGCTCGCTGCACTCAGGCACCACGCTCCAGGATTTATCCAGGTTTACCATGCATTTGTCTTTGGCCAGGAGCATGACCTCCTCCAGTGTTGGCACGCGCTGATCCGTCACCGCATTGGTGCCCCCAACGCCGAGCTTCAAGCGCAATTTCTTGATTTCGGCCAGGGTGAAATTGGTGATCGCCCCGGTGCCATCCGTGGTGCGGTCCACCGACGCGTCATGCATCAGAATGAGGTGGCCGTCCTTGGTTTTCCGCACGTCCACTTCCACGATGTCCACGCCCAATGCGATGCTGCGCGCGATGGCCGGCAGAGAGTTCTCGGGATACTTTTCCCAGGCGCCGGTCGAGAGACCGGCCAGTCCGCGATGCGCGGCCACGAGCACTTGCGCTCCATCGGGTTTCAAAAACTCGGCCTGAATGCGTTTGAATTCGGCGGGCGCGGCGATCGCGCTGGCCGCCAGCGCCAGCCCGAGGACCAGGACAATTGAATTTCCCAGCCAGCCCCGGCGCGAAGTTTGCCGGCCCGGATGCCATTTGCTCATTATACTGCTCATAAATCTATTCTTTTGCTTTCACCCGCCACAACAGCGCGGCCAGCACACAGGAACATACCGAGGCGCCAATCCAAAACGCAATGGCCGAGGTGAAGTCATAATGTTTCACGTTTACCACGATGCTTTGTCCCTGCTCATTCAGCCGGGTGATCGTCTCAATCGTGGCGCCGCTCTGGATCAAGCGTCCGCTGATCCATTCCTGAATCGCGCTGCCGGTGTAGCTGAGAATGCCGATAAACCCAAGGGCCGCGCCTGCCGCGCGGCGGCCAAGAATGTCCACCGCGAACAAGCC
>JBBQYD010000122.1:0-11761 GCA_038209025.1 Verrucomicrobiota bacterium
TGGCTGAACAGAGACCCCATCGGAGAAGAAGGCGGAATCAACCTCTACGGCTACGTCTTCAACGACCCTGTAAACGAAATCGACCCATTCGGCTTGGAGGTTGGGGATTGGTATGACCCTCGCACCTACTGGAACGAAGGCTTTGCTGAGGGTTGGTCGAAAGGCGGCCAAGGCGTCATCAACGCTTTCACAGGTGGATTGTTCTGGCCTGAATACGGTTTGTTTTACGACACGTTCGACAACCAGTGGAAGGATCTCGGCACGGACGGAACGAAGGATGATTCGGCGTTCAAGTTCGGCAACAACGGCGGGCGCGTAGCTGTCGCTTGTTTGGCTGGTGCGGGGGCATTGAGCCGGACTGCCATCGGGAACGCGAACATGGGTTGGAAGGGCGGTGAGATTACCTTCACACGGCCTGGCGCTCCAACGCCAGATTGGCGGATAAATCCGTTTGGTGGCTCAGGCTATGGGCCGCACTACCACAGGCGAGGGCCGGGCGGAATTGGTCGGCATCGTCCGTGGCAGCCAGGCAAAGGCGGTCGCTTCTAAGGAAACTTGTGGACACGCCTGATGCTCGGATTGGCTTCGCGAAAGTGCTGCGCGAAACTCTTGCACAAAACGTCACGAGAGAGCGGCTTCACCGCTTTTTCATGGAACGACTTGGTGAGCTTGACCAAGACCTTAATTATCCGTCGCGGATAACAGACCAGTCGTTGAATGCCGCGTGGAATTTTTGTGACTACTACTTCGACGCACTGGGTCACGGCTTCGAGGACTGCGGCGGCATTCCCATCGACAGAGCGACCGAGAAATTGAATGAGGTAATCGCCGTGCTCGAAAGAGGCGAAGAGGTCAAAGACCCCGAAGTATTGCGCTTCTACCACAAGCCGGAGGAGTGGCGTTTACAGAAGAAATTTCCTTGGCTCTCACGCGGTTAAATCCAAGACCGGCGAACCGCAACCGCCGAGTGTGCCGCACAAACAGTGAAGTGAACCTCGCGTTGCCGTTGCTCACCCGAACGTTCGCAGACCCGCGCCGTCAGGCCGGCTGCGGGAACGAAGGCCAGCCGTCCTGCCGTCACGGGCCTGCTCGCTAAAGGCAACGTCAGTCTGCCCGTGGCGTCGCCCGTCCCGCCACGCAGTCGGGACGAATTGCTTTTAATTGGAGTGTCCCACCCGCGCGCCGTGCCGTTCGTCGTCACCGGCAGAAATCACACGACCGCTGGCGCTGCCCGGAAACATCAGTTCGCTCCCGCTCAAAACTTCGGAACGAATCCGCGCAAATGACGACGTGCTTCGTGGGGAAGCCAAGGTCGCGCCGGTCACGCGGTCGTGCTGGGGCGGATATTGGGGTGGGGGTCAGACCGTAGAAAGCTCGCTTAATAGAGTTGACTTTTAGGCTAGGCCAGCGAAAACTGCTTCCATGCCGCGCAAACTGCGAGTCCAATATGTAGGTGCCATTTATCATGTGATGAGTCGCGGCGATCAGCGGGAGGACATTTTCTTTGATGATGTGGACCGGCACGACTTCATCAAAACCCTGGCCGAAGCCTGCTTGAAAGCCGACTGGCAGGTTCACGCTTTCTGCCTGATGCGCAATCACTACCATTTGGTGGTTGAGACACCCACCGCCAATCTTGTAGCCGGGATGCAGTGGCTGCAAAGCACCTACACTATCCGGTTAAACAACCGACATGCCATGGTCGGGCACGTCCTGAGTGGACGTTACAAGGCGCAGTTGATTGAGGCCGGGGGCGCGGGCTACTTCCGGACTGCCTGCGACTACGTACACTTAAACCCGGTCCGGGCGAACCTCCTGGCGGCTGATGATCGGTTGCTGGCTTATCCCTGGAGCAGTTTTGGTCTGTATCTCTCTGCGCCGCAACATCGTCCAGCCTGGCTGCGGGTGGACCGGCTCCTGGGCGAGCACGGCATCCAACGGGACACCCCGCTGTCGCGTCAGGAATTTGAGCGCCATATGGAGAGGCGGCGCCTGGAGGAGATGGATTCGGAGGCATTGGAGGCTTTTCGCCAAGATTGGTGTCTGGGGAGTGATACCTTTCGCAAGGAGTGCCTGGCAAAGCTGGAGAGCAGCGTCGGTGAGAACCACCCCGGCAGTATACGGTTGGAAACATCTGTGGCCAAAGCGGAACGGTTGATCACGCAGGAACTGGTGCGGCTTGATTGGACCGAGGAAGATATCCGCCTGCGGGCCAAGAGCGATCCTCTGAAACTTGCCTTGGCGGCTAAGCTGCGTCGTGAAACCACCCTATCGATCAAGCAGATTTCCGAACGGCTTGACTTGGGTAAAACCAAGGGAGCCAGGAGCAACCTCCACAAATGGATGAACCGCCAACCCGGGGAGGATTTACCACCAAAGGTTAGCATCTAAACACCCATGAGTTATGAACCGCCTACTTTTCAACGGTCTGACCCCCGCCATTGCTCGGCTGACAACTTGCGGCTAATGCAATCTGAAATACAGTTGACTCCAATCAAGCACGTCAAAATACTGCGGGTAGACCATACTGCTATTTGTCGCCGTAAATGCGGAACCAGAATTCGTCCAATTCACCAAATCAGTTGAAACTTGCATTTGATAGTTCGTCCCGATGTTTAGGCCAGTGAACGAGGGTTTGACTGCCTTGATCAAGTTCACACGGGGGCCAGATTCGTATTCGTAAAGCATCGTCACTTCACCCGCTGATAACGCCCGGTTGTAAATACGAATATCGTCAAGGACGCCATGAAAAACGTATCCCCCAAGAACATCCTGTATGGCCGACCTGCCTATCCAGAGCGTATTTCCCGTTTCTTGCGTGATTGGGCTGGACACAAGCCCCGTGACTGTGGGTTCAGAGTTCAAGAACATTGTCATATTTGTTCCCGCTTTCGTGACAATCACTTGGCAGTAGGTAGCGATTGGCGTCTGCTGGGAACGGTCCAAAAACCAGTTGAAGGAAGGCCCCGGATATCCCGCATACGCAATCAAGTGTCCGGGACCAGCGCAACCGCAAGCGAGTCCTCCGATTACGAGTCTAAATGGGGTGGTGCCGGGAGCCATCACTTGCTGATCAAATAGTGTTGGCCAACTGTTCGCAATATCGTTGGCCTTGAACCACACCGAGGCGGTGAAATCGCTGGTGAACACTGAGCCGGACAACGGGACGGTGATGTAGGCGGAAGTCCCGCCAAAGAGATACGCTTGGTTCGTTTGGCCAAACCTATCGGTGGTGAGAGTGGCTCCAGCCACGGTTCCGTTGTGTCCGTTCCCGCTGGCATCGTTGGCATTCCCGTTGAACGGGAAATAGGCAACCAAACCATTCGTGAGGAATGACTGAGCGTGACTGTTGACCGCCAACCCAAATGCGAGAGTGAGCAGCGAGGCAATAAATGTGGATTTTATGAAGCTCATTTAAGTTCCTTATTGGTGTTCGTTATTTTATTAAACCATTGAACCCAAAGTTGTCACCTTTTCTTTTTCGTGTCAACATTTTCAACCTGACTATTGTCTGTGCGAATTGCGCCAAAAGTTTTGTTATCCAAGAGCGGGGGGTAAAGGTTGGAGAAATGATACGTTGCGCCAGAACTAATTGTGCATATAGCTAAATCAATTGCTGTTGCGCCTGCGGTTCTTCCGCCTTGGACGTCTTCCCCATCCTTCTCTTGTGCAGTCCCTTAGCCTCCTGCTCGGCGTAGAGGTGGTGGTTGAGTTGGAGGAGGCGCTTGAGGATTTCTTTGCGGGCGTCGGGGTGGATGGTGTAGCGGACGCGGTCGTTTTCGGGGAGGTAGTCCACCTCGTAAAAGTCGTGGCGGAGGGCGAGGGCTGGGCTGGCGTCGCTGGGCTGATGCCAGCCGTAGGCGGCGAGGACGGCTTGGTCCATCTGCACGTGCAGGGCGCGGAGTTCCCGGAGGTCGGTGTGGGCGGATTCGGCCACGGTGGCGGGGTCAGACCGTAGAAAGCTCCGTTTTCGGTGTTGACTCAGCCGATTTCAGACGCCAGACTGCGCTTATGCCACGCCCGAACAGAATTGAAGTGCCAGGAGCGCTTTACCACGTGATGAGCCGTGGAAATCGGCGTGGTGATATTTACCTGGATCACGTGGATCGGCACCATGGCATTTCGAGGCTGCCACACTGCCGTCGCAAGACTACGGCGGCAGTGGCCGGTTTGACTGCTTCCGGTTGTTGTTAGCCGCCGATGATTTCGCGCATGGCGTGGTGAAAGGACATTCCCAGCACTTGCATGAAGAAGTCGATGGTGTCGCCGGCCAGCTCGCGCTGTGGCCACTGCCAGTAACTTATAGTTTGGTGCGGTCGGGCACCCCCGGGGAGAAACGTGAAGGGGATTGAACAAGAAAGGCGCTAAGAAAAGAATCAAGCGGGAACAGAAATGGCGTTGGGTGGGAGAATGCGGCGTGAAAGGCCCGATGGTCGCGGTCAGGACTGGGCGTGGGGCTCGCTAAAGGGGTTCGCCCATGGTGCGGTCGAGCACCCCCGGGGAGAAGAGAGAAGGGGATTGAACAACAAAGGCGCTAAGAAAAGAATCAAGCTGGAACAGGGTGCGGTCGAGCACCCCCGGGGAGAAAAGAGAGGGGGGATTGAACAACAAAGGCGCTAAGAAAAGGATCAAGCTGGAACAGGGTGCGGTCGAGCACCCCCGGGGATAATAGAGAGGGGGGGGCGAACAAAGCCGCGATGCTCCCCCCGACACGCTAAACTTCCCTTTTGGCTTTGACCTTTGTCCCATCCGCGACATATTTGCGGCATGGCTACTAACGAACCATTGCTGACCCTGGACTTGCCTGGAGTTAATAAGCTCAAGAGCGGCAAAGTCCGGGAGGTTTTCGACTTGGGTGACCGCCTGCTTTTTGTGGCCACTGATCGGATTTCCGCTTTCGACTGCATCATGCCAAACGGCATCCCGCGCAAAGGGGAAGTGCTGACGCAAATCTCGCATTTTTGGTTTTCGCAGACCGGCGCTTTCCAGCCCAACCACCTGCTGGCGGGTCCGCGGGATCCCCTCCCGGCGAGCTTGCAGCCCTATGCCACGCAATTGAAGGGCCGGAGCATGATCGTGAAGAAAGCCAGGCCGCTGGCCATTGAATGTGTGGTGCGCGGCTATCTGGCTGGCTCTGGCTGGAAAGAGTACCGCCAAAGCCAAACCGTGTGCGGGATCAAACTGCCGGCCGGCCTCCGGGAGTCTTCCGAACTGCCGGAGCCGATCTTCACGCCCGCCACCAAGGCCGAATCCGGTCACGACGAGAACATCTCCTTCGAAGAGGCGGCCAAAGTCGTCGGGGACGATACGGCCCGTGCCGTGCGGGACATGAGCCTGAGGATTTACAGGTTCGCCCGGGATTACGCCCGCCAGCGGGGAATCATCATCGCGGATACCAAGTTCGAGTTCGGCATTTTTGAAGGCAAGCTGCTGCTTATTGACGAGGTGCTCACGCCGGACTCCTCGCGTTTCTGGCCCGCGGATCAACACGCACCCGGGAAAAGCCCGCCCAGCTACGACAAGCAGTTCGTGCGCGATTACCTGGAAACGCTCGATTGGGATAAGACACCGCCCGCTCCCGCGCTGCCGCTGGAAGTCGTGCAACGAACCCAGGCCAAATACCTCGAAGCTTACGAGCATTTGACCGGACAGCCGCTTTAGGCTGGCAACGGGCGCTCATGGAACAACTGGTCGAGGACTTCCTGCAGTATCTGCGCCACGAGCGGGGCCAGGCCGCGCATACCCAGCGCACTTACGCTGCCCTCCTGGCCAGATTTGTGGGCTGGGCAGCGCAAGAAGGCCTCGAAGATTGGCCGTCCGTGCGGCAAAAAGACCTGATGTCGTTCCTGGAGCATGAGCGCTCCCGCGTTCTGGAAAACCAGCCCGAAGGGTCGCGCAAGCGGCTGAGCAGTGAGAGCCTTTACCTCGAGATAGCCGCGCTCCGGGCGTTCTACCGGTTTGCGGAGACCGAGAAACTGCTCGACCAGAATGTCGCGGAAAACCTCTCGCTCCCCCGCCGTTGGAAGCGTGTGCCAAAAGCGCTGTCTGAACCGGAGATAACCCGGCTGATGGAGCCGCAGACGCCCCCCACCCCCCGCACCCTCTGCGATCAGGCCATCCTGGAGGTGGGCTACGCCTCCGGGTTACGGCTGGCTGAGTTGCGCGATTTGCGGTTGGAGCAACTGCATCTGGAATCCGGTTTCATCATGGTGATTGGCAAAGGGAACAAGGAGCGCGTGGTGCCCGTCGGGACCAGGGCGATCGCCGCCTTGGACGAATATTTAAAGCAAGGGCGTCCGGCGCTGGTGAAACCCCGCACCCCCGGAAACGTGTTCTTGACGAAACGCGGAACCGCCTTTGCTTCGGTCACACTCTGGTTGCGGATCAAACAGCGAGCGAGCCGTGCCGGTATTGATCGGAACGTCACCCCGCACATGTTGAGACACAGTTTTGCCACGCATCTCCTGGAGCATGGGGCCGACCTGCGGATCATCCAGGAGTTGCTCGGGCATTCGAGCATCAGCACCACCGAGGTTTACACTCACGTCGCCGGGAGCCGGCTCAAACAGGTGCATCGGAAGTTTCACCCGCGGGCTTGAGGATCGGGACACCCCGAACAGCGGTGGCGCGCCGCCGCCTGCCCTGGTCCTGATCTCAATCGGTCTGATCGATTTCAGCCAAACGGTTGGCGGCTGCTTCCCACTTGGGATTCAGATCGGTCAATTGGTTTTGTATCTCGACCAACTCGCGATTGAGCTGCGCGGCCAGCCCGGGTTTTTCGTAAGTCCCGGCTTGTTCCAACTCGGCCACAATTTCTGACTGGCGCGATTCCAGGGCGAGGATTCCCGATTCAAATTGCTGCACCAGGTCCTGCCGGGATTTGCGCTCGCGTGATTTCACCTGGCGTGCTTCGGCGGCCAGGCGCTTCTGATCTTTGCGGGAGGCCGGGCTGCTCGCGGTGTCGCGGTTCGGCGTGGGAGCCCGGCCGGCCAGAGTCCCGGCCGTCAATGCCGCGCGAGCCGAGAGCGCCTTGGTTTTATCCAGGTAGTATTGATAGCCACCGGGGTAATGGGTCAGGCATCCGGCATTCACATGCACCACGTGGTTGGCCAGCGCGCGAATGAAATAGACGTCGTGGCTGATGAAAATCAAGGTTCCCCGGTATTGGTCCAGGGCATACGCCAGCGCGTCAATGCTCGTCATGTCCAGGTGGGTGGTCGGTTCGTCCATCAGCAGCAGGTTGGGCGGATCAAGCAGCAGCTTCACCAGGGCCAGCCGGCTCTTTTCCCCGCCGCTGAGCACCTCCACTCGCTTGAAAACATCGTCGCCCCGGAAAAGGAAACAGCCCAGGAGCGTGCGGACCGATTGCTCGGTTAAACGCTGGGGCGTATCGAACGCCTCCTCCAGGACCGTGTGCCCGGTGTTGAGCATGTCCACCCGGTATTGTGAGTAGTAGCCCGCCTTGATGTTGTGTCCCAGGATGCGCTCTCCCGAGGCGGGTTCGATGACTGCCGCCAGGAGTTTTAGCAGGGTGGTTTTGCCCGCGCCGTTCGGGCCGACCAGCACGATGCGCTGGCCGCGCTCCGCCGAAAAATCAATCCCGCTGTAAACCACGTTCGTGCCGTAGGCGTGGTGAATGTCCTTGAGCGTGATGACCCGCTGGCCGCCCCGCTCCGGTTGGGGGAACTTGAAATCAAGCTTCGGGCCATCATCTTCGGGGGCCTCGACCTTTTCCATGCGGTCGATTTGCTTGAGCTTGGATTGGGCCTGGGCGGCCTTGGTGTTCTTGGCGCGGAACCGGTTGACGAAGTCCATCAAACGGCCGATTTCGCGCTCCTGGTGTTTGTAGATCGCCAGGAGCTGCTGCTCGGAAGCTTCACGCTGTTCGACATATTCGTCGTAATTGCCGCGATACCGCATGAGTTTGCTCTGGCGGATTTCCACGATGCCGCCGACCAGCTGGTTCAGGAACTCGCGGTCATGGGAGATGAGCACAATCGCTCCGGGGTAGGTTTTCAGGTAATCCTGCAGCCACAGCAGGGCTTCCAGGTCCAAATGGTTGGTCGGCTCATCCAGCAGCAACAGGTCGGGTTCGAGCGTCAGCAACCGCGCCAGGTGGGCGCGCATCACCCACCCGCCGCTCATCTCCGAAGCGCGCCGCTCAGCATCCCCTTCCCGAAAACTTAGCCCCGCCAGGATTTGCCTGGCTTTGGCCTCCAGCCGGTAACCGCCCAAGTCATTGAACCGGTCATGCACGTCATCGTGGATTTCCTCATGGTGGATCGCCTCCGCCGGGTGGTCGGCGTCCCAGGCCTTCAAAATCCGGCGCAGGCGGGTATATTCGGGGCTGACCGCCGTTGCCAGTTCAATGACGGTTTCATCGCTGATGGGCGCGCTTTCCTGCGGCAGATAACCCATGCGGGTGCCGCGCTCCAGGGTGATCTCGCCCGCGTCGGCGGAGTCTTCGCCCAGGATGATGGAAAAGAGCGTGGACTTGCCCGCGCCGTTCGGGCCGACCAGTCCAATTCGGTCGCCGCGGTTCACCTGCAACGTGACGTCGGCGAATAACACCCGATCGCCGTAAGCCTTGCTGATGCCGGAAAGGTTCAACATTGAATGTGCAGCTTAGCCTGAATCGCACCCGCAACACAAGCGGGCGCAAGCGATTCAAAGGAGCTGTGCGGGTGTCGCGCGAAGTGAGCGGTTCACGGGGGGGCGGGTTCCCGCGCTGCTACGCCGCTGGCCGCTCGAAGAAACGCATCAGGCTGTCCCCGTGTTTGAGCAGCTTCCGCTCCTGCCAATAGCCAGGCACGCTGAGAGTGTCGCGTTTGGTGTGTCCGAGCACGAACCGGCCGCCGGGGGAGAGCAGGCCGGGCAATTCGGCCAGGTCCAGAAGCTTTTGAGCCAGGGAAGTGGATCTGCGGCCGATGTTTTTCTCTCCGTATGGCGGGTCCGCGAGGATGAGGTCAAACTGGGCCTGCGCGGCCGTCATCTGCGGCACCGCCGTGAACACATCCTGCGTGCGGACCTGCAGCATGGCCGCGTCGAAGCCGGCCGCTGCCACGTTTTGGCGCAACACGGCGGCGTGTTTTTCGGAAAGCTCGATGCAAACGGCGGAGGCCGCTCCACGGCTGAGGCATTCCAGGCTCAGCGCGCCGGTACCGGCGAACAGTTCCAGAATTCTGGCTCCCGCCACTCTGGCTCCCAGGCTGTTAAAGACCGCCTGTTTGACCAGGTCGGGGGTCGGACGAACCCCCAACCCTTTGGGCACTTTAAGAATCGTGCGAACGGCTCTGCCACCGGTAATGCGCATAAGGCAGCATAAGCTCTGCCGGAGTGATTGGTAAGCCGCTTTTTCAGCATGGTTTTTCAATGACAAGCGAGCGGAAGTTTGCCAAGCTGAGAGGGAATAAGGTTGCTTGACAGCCTGCTGAATCACTGAATCACTGAATCACGAAAACTAAATGAGCAAGTACTCCGTCATTGTTGTTGGTATGGGCAAGCGTGGCATGCATCACGCCGCGGCATTCAATGCCAATCCCAAGTTCCAGGTCACCGGCATTTGTGACATCGACCAAAAGCGGTTGGATGATGCCGCCGCCAAGCTGGGCAACCCGGAAACGGGCACCGACGCGGCCGCCCTCGCCCGGAAGCTCCACCCGGATGTTTTCTGTTTTTGCACGATGCCTCACCTGCGCACCCCCTTTATCGATGCCGCCATCGCGGGCGGCGTGAAGCTGGTGGCGTTTGAAAAACCAGTGGCGCTGACCAGCAACGAACTCTTCGCCCTGCGGGCGAAGCTCAAGCAGGCGGGGGTCAAGGCCGTAGTGAGTCATCAGCATCGTTACGGCCAACATTACCAGAAGGTTAAGGAGATTATTGCCAGTGGCGCGCTGGGCCGGGTTCACACGGTTTACGGCACGGCCACCGGCTGGATGACCCACATGCTGTCGCACATGATCGATTATTCCTGCTGGTATAATGATTACGCCCCGGCCAACTGGGTGATGGCGCAAGCCGCCGGCAAGGTGAAATTGGCGGATAACCATCCCTCGCCCGACTACATTGGCGGGTTTGTGCAATTCGCCAACGGCGTGCGCGGCATTTATGAGTGCGGCGCGGGCGCACCGGACCAGCCGGAAGTTGCCAAATGGTGGGGGAAGAACCGGATTGGCGCCCAGGGCACGGAAGGTTTTGCGGAGGTGATCACCAACGGCGGCTGGCGCGCGGTGACGAAATCCGGCGGGTATCAGTCCGGCGAGGGGGCGATGAATTACGACCAGGATATGCCGCCATACATCCAGGAGATGGCGGATTGGCTGGACAACCCGGCCAAGGTGCATCAATGCAACCTGGAGCACGCGGTGTTGGGGGCGGAGATCATGCTGGCGATGCAACGCAGCGCGGTGGAAGGAGGCCAGGTGGCGCTGCCGCTGGCCGCCGGCGCGGACGAGCAGGCGATGATGAAAGCCCGGTTGCCAGATCGGCCGGTGCTGGTTTCGTTCGAACAGAACAAGAAGGAATTCGGGCTGGTTTAAGGCCACCCTTTCAACGCGGGATGCGCCAGTTGCCGGGCATCCCGCGTTTCATTTTTCCCCATAAATGGGGGCAACCCGGAAACACGAGGCAGTAGCATGGAAGTTATTATTCAGTCCACAAAAGAAGCCGCGTCCTCGCTGGTCGCGAGAATCATTGCGCGGGAGTTGCGGGCGAACCCGCACCTGGTGCTGGGGCTGGCGACCGGTTCGACCATGGAACGGGTTTACCGCCAGCTCGTGCGCCTGCACAAGGACGAACACCTGGATTTCTCACTTTGCACGACGTTCAACCTGGATGAGTATGTCGGGCTGATGCCGTCAGACCCCAACTCCTACCGGCATTACATGAACCATCACCTGTTCCGGCACGTAAACATCGACTCCCGGAACACGCACCTGCCCAACGGCATGGCGCAAGACCTGGACGCCGAGTGCCGCCGATATGAGGAGACGATTAAGCGGTGCGGCGGGATCGACCTGCAACTGCTGGGCATCGGCAAAGCCGGGCACATCGGTTTTAACGAGCCGTTGTCCGCGCTGCGCTCCCGCACCCGGGTCAAAGCGCTGACCCCCACGACCATCGCGCAGAACGGCCCGTTTTTTGGCGGCCCGGAACACATGCCGCGGCGGGCCATGACCATGGGAGTTGGGACAATCATCGAAACCCGGCGCGCTGTGCTGCTGGCCACGGGGGACAGCAAGGCGGCGGTGATTGCTCAGGCGGTCGAAGGGCCCATCACCAGCATGGTTTCGGCCTCCGCACTTCAGTTGCACGCCCGCTGTACCGTGGTGGTGGATGAGGAAGCCGCCTCGTGCCTGAAGGAGCGCGATTACTACCGCTGGATTTTCGATAACGAACCCGAGTGGGAGGGGTACCGCTGAGCGGTGCCGCCACCGGCGTGAGTTCGCCGATGGCTGGGGGAGGGTGGTTCGAGTTGCTCGGACGTCTTTGCCGCGCCCAGGGGCTTGGGCGTCGCCATTTGGGGCAGGTGGGGCGGGGCGTGTGGCCCTCAGATCTCAGGTTTTCTTTGCTTGACCAATAGGGGAATGCTTGCCTGCGGTGTCTCATCCATCGTCAGGTCAATGGAATAGAGCCCGGGATTATCGAACTTCAACTGCTGAATATTAATGATGAAGTTCCGGGTGCTGAAGTGCGAATCCCCGGGGAGCGCGATGCTTATGGGCATGTCGATCCCCCGCATAATCGAGCGCCCATCAGCATC
>JBBQYD010000123.1:0-11756 GCA_038209025.1 Verrucomicrobiota bacterium
CATGGCTTCCTTGGGTCCAAGGAACAAAAGGGAACCATCCAGGTGGGATCGAAATTCCACCCCATGGGCCTGGAATTTCCGGATGGTGGCCAGGCTGAATACCTGGAAGCCGCCGCTATCGGTCAGGATGGGATGGGGCCAACTGATAAACCGATGCAGGCCGCCGGCCGCCCGAATGATCTCCATGCCGGGGCGAATGTTCAGGTGATAGGTGTTGCCCAGGATGATCTGGGTGCCCATCTCGCGCAGTTCCCGGGGGTCAATGGCCTTCACACTTCCCTGGGTGCCCACGGACATAAAGACCGGCGTGTCAATGGTCCCATGCGCCGTGGTGAGGCGCCCCAGGCGGGCCCGGGAGGAATTATCGGTTTTTAACAACTCAAACATTGTCCAAGCTTCTCGGATTATGCTCCGGATCGGCAACTATATTGATGCGTTTTATGCGAATACCCTGAAATCGCGGAGTTGGCACGCAAATTTTTTCAGGTACCTTGGGGGCCTGTGCTGGTTGAAAAGAAAATTCGTGTCGTGGTGGGCATGAGCGGCGGAGTCGATTCCTCCGCCACCGCCGCGCTGTTGCTGGAGCAGGGTTACGATGTGGTGGGCATCACCCTTAAGCTGTGGCCCCAGGATTGCGTCTCCCGCGCCGAAGATAAATGCTGCGGCCCGCAGGCCGTGATGGACGCCCGGTCGGTCTGTGACAAACTCGGGGTTCCCTATTACCTCATTGATGAATCCGCCCAGTTCCAAACCTTGGTCATTCAATACTTTGCGGATGAATACAAGGCCGGACGCACCCCCAACCCGTGCGTCATGTGCAACCAGAACCTCAAATTTGGCCGGCTGATTGACCGGGCCAACCAACTCGGCGCCCAATACATCGCCACCGGTCACTTCGCCCGCGTGGAGCAAAGCCCGGACGGCCTCCGCGCCTTGCTTTACCGGGGCAAAGACCCGCGCAAAGACCAAAGTTATTTTCTGTTCTCCCTGCGCCAGGATCAACTGGCCCGCGCCATGTTCCCGCTCGGCGAAAAAACCAAGAGCGACACCCGCGAGGTCGCTCGCCATTGCCAGCTCAAGACCGCGGATAAAGAGGAGAGCATGGAAATCTGCTTTGTCCCGGACAATGATTATGGGAAGTTCCTGCAGGAGGCGCGGTTGGTTCAAAAGCACCGGGGCGAAATCGTTGATTCCCAAGGCCTCGTCCTGGGCCATCACGAGGGCATCGAGTTTTATACGGTTGGCCAGCGCAAGGGTCTCGGCATCTCCTCTCCCAAACCGTTATACGTCATCGAGCTGGACGCGGAAAACAACCGCGTAATGGTGGGCGACGACACCGCGCTCGACCGTTCCGAGTTTACCGTGGACCGCTGCAATTGGATTCCGTTCGACAATCCGCCGGTCGAAATCCAAGCCACGGTTAAGATCCGCTATAATCACCCCGGCACGCCAGCCACCATCTCGCCTTTGCCGGGCGGGCGGGCCAAAGTCAGGCTGCATACGCCGCAGCGGGCCGTAACTCCCGGGCAGGCAGCGGTGTTTTACCAGGCGGACCTGGTGCTCGGCGGAGGCTGGATTTTGCCGCATCGCACGCAGGAATTTTAATTCAGTGAAGAATTGGATTGCGCGCTTCGTCAATTAAATACAGCATGCTTGTCTGAGCACTCATAATCATGGCTGGTAAACTTGTACTCATAACTGGCGTAACTCGCGGCTTGGGACGCGCGATGCTGGATGAATTTGCCCGGCTCGGGCACATCATTCTGGGTTGCGGCCTTAGCAAGCAGACCATTGATGAGATTCGGGCGCAATACCCCCCGCCTCATGATTTTTACATGGTGGATGTCGCGTTGGATGAAGCGGTAAAATCATGGGCCAGCCTGTTGATCAATACGCACGGCACACCCGACCTGGTGATCAACAACGCCGGAGTGATCAACAAGAACGCCTCTTTATGGGAAGTGTCGGACCGTGAGTTCACCCGGGTGATGGATGTGAATGTGCGGGGAACGGCCAACGTGATTCGCTGGTTTGCGCCGGAGATGGTCAAGCGCAAGCACGGGGTCTTCGTGAACATGAGCTCCGGCTGGGGACGCTCCGCCGATCCCGAGGTGGGGCCTTACTGCGCCAGCAAATGGGCGGTGGAGGGTCTCACGCAGGTCCTGGCGCAGGAACTGCCATCCAAAATGGCCGCGGTATCATTGAACCCGGGAGCGATCAACACGGAGATGCTCCAAAGCTGCTTCGGCCAGTCAGCTCAGAATTATCTCTCACCCGAGCAATGGGCGCGCCGTGCCGTGCCCTTCCTGCTAAAGCTGGGCTCGGCGGATAACGGCCAACAATTGGAGATCCCCGGGGCCTGAGAGTTTGCTGAAAACCATTCTCAGGCGGCCGCCAGCGGAGGCTTGGTGATCCAGTCGTAGCCTTTTTCTTCCAGTTCGAAAGCGAGCTCTTTGCCGCCCGTGCGCATGATCTTGCCGCTCGAGAGCACATGAACAAAATCAGGCACGATGTAGTTTAGCAGGCGCTGGTAATGAGTGATCAGCAGTTGAGCACTGGCTGGGTTCCGCAGCTTGTTCACGCCTTTGGACACAACCTTGAGGGCGTCGATGTCCAGCCCTGAATCAGTCTCATCCAGGATGGCCAGCTTCGGTTCCAGCACCGCCATCTGGAAAATCTCATTTCGTTTCTTCTCGCCGCCGGAGAATCCCTCATTCACTGAGCGCCGCAACAAATCCTCGCTTAACTCGAGGATTTTCATTTTCTCGCGAACGAGCGTCAGGAATTCCATGGCATCCAGCTCGGGCTGTCCCTTGTGCTTGCGCACCTCGTTAAGAGCCGCCTTGAGGAAGTAGGTGCTGTTCACCCCGGGGATCTCCACCGGGTACTGAAAGGCCAGGAACAAGCCTTCGCGCGCGCGTTCCTCCGGGTCCAAATCGAGCAGGTTCTGCCCATTATAAAGCACCTCCCCCCCCAGGACTTCATACCCGTCGCGCCCCGCGAGGACGGCCGCCAGGGTGCTCTTGCCGCTGCCATTGGGCCCCATGATGGCATGAACTTCCCCCAGATTGATGGTCAGGTTAATGCCCTTGAGGATTTGCTTCCCCTCCACGCCTGCGCTTAGTTCTTTGACTTCAAGAATAGTCTGCTTGCTCACAATATCTTTGATCCTTTCCCGGAATAAAACTCCTCAATGAAATAAAACCATGGTTACCCCACACTGCCTTCCAAACTTACGCCCAGCAGTTTTTGGGCTTCCACCGCGAACTCCATGGGCAGCTCGCGGAAGACCTCCTTGCAAAAACCGTTCACGATCATGTTCACGGCATCCTGGGTGGATAGCCCGCGCTGGTTGCAGTAAAAAATCTGGTCCTCCCCGATCTTCGAGGTGGACGCCTCGTGCTCGATGCGCCCGGTGGTGTTCTTCACCTCGATATAGGGAAACGTGTGCGCCCCGCATTTGTTGCCCAGCAACAACGAATCACACTGTGAGAAATTGCGCGCGTTGGTCGCGCTCTTTTGCATCTTGACCAGGCCGCGATAGCTGTTTTGGCCGTGACCGGCCGAAATGCCCTTGGCCACAATTGTACTGCGGGTGTTTTTCCCGACATGCACCATTTTCGTGCCGGTATCAGCTTGCTGATAATTGTTGACCACCGCCACGGAATAGAATTCACCGCTGGAATCGTCCCCCAACAGAATGCAGCTTGGGTACTTCCAGGTGATGGCCGAGCCGGTCTCCACCTGGGTCCAGGTGATCTTCGAGGAGCGCCCTTTGCAGAGTCCGCGTTTGGTGACGAAGTTGTAAATACCCCCCCGCCCCTGCTCATCGCCAGGATACCAGTTCTGCACGGTGGAATACTTGATGGTGGCGTTATCAAGGGCGATCAACTCGACCACCGCGGCGTGGAGCTGGTGCTCGTCACGCATGGGCGCGGTGCAACCCTCCAGATAACTGACCGACGCTCCTTCATCAGCCACGATAAGGGTGCGTTCGAACTGCCCCGTATTGGCCGCGTTAATGCGGAAATAGGTGGAAAGTTCCATCGGGCATTTTACGCCCTTGGGGATGTAGCAGAACGACCCGTCGCTGAACACCGCTGAATTGAGCGCGGCGAAATAGTTGTCGGTGTAAGGAACGACCGAGCCGAGGTATTTCCTGACCAACTCGGGGTGCTCCAGCACCGCCTCGCTGAAGGAGCAAAAAATGATGCCTTTTTCCGCCAGTTTGTCCTTGAACGTGGTGCCGACAGAAACACTATCAAACACGGCATCCACGGCGACACCGGCCAGCCGCTCGCGCTCTTTCAGCGGAATGCCGAGCTTCTCGTAGGTCTCGAGCAGTTTGGGGTCCACCTCGTCAAGGCTCTTGGGACCATCCCCCTTCTTTTTCGGGGCGGAGAAATAGACCGAACCCTGGTAATCAATCGGCGCGTACTTGACATGGGGCCAGGTTGGTTCGGTCATCGTAAGCCAGTGCCGATAGGCCTTAAGACGCCATTCCAACATGAATTCGGGCTCGTTCTTTTTGGCCGAGATGAAGCGGACGATGTCCTCGTTCAACCCCGGTGGCGCGGAATCGCTTTCCACGTCGGTCACGAAGCCGTACTTGTACTCCTGCTTGACCAGGCTTTCAATTGTTTCAGTGGCGGTACTCATTCTTTTCTTTCAACTGCAACGAAATTCGTTTGGCCCGGGCTGCCGTGGCGGCTTCGGGCGCAGGCCGGACAGCGCCCATGCACGCTTAAGTCGATCCGGTCCGCCCGGAATCCCCGCGGCAGGGGTAGGGGCGCGGCCGGCGGCAGGTCCACATCAAAAACGCTCCCGCACCCATCGCAATAAAAATGGCCGTGCTCCCGCATGTTCGGGCAAAACCGCACCGCCCCCCGGTCCACCATCACCTGGCGCACCACTCCGCATTTCACGAGGGCGTCCAGGCAATTATACACGGTGGCCATGGAAATATCAGGCAACGCCCGCTTCGCCCGAATGAACACTTCCTCCGCCGTAGGGTGGTCGCGGGTTTGCAGGAGCACAGCATAAACGTGCTGGCGCTGCGGCGTAAAACGAAAACCGCTGGTTGCCAGCCGTTCATCCAGGCGAATATCCGCCGGCTGATCGTGCTCCGGATCAATCATTCGACGGCGGAACTTAGCCCAGGTCTCGGTTCTGTCAATATTTGGAATAATTCTAAATAGCAGGACAGACGAAACCGGGCCGAACCACAAGCCCGGCTAAAAATCTTTGCACAAGGGCGGCGAACCCTTTAGCATCCGCGTTCCCTGCCCGTGCGCAGGTTCAAACCTATTGATATGAAAAGTTATAATATTGCAGTCATCGGCGGCGACGGCACAGGGCCCGAGGTCGTCCGCGAAGCCGTGAAAGTGCTCGATGTGGCGGCCGCCAAGTTTAATCTGAAGCTCAATTACACAAATTATGACATCGGTGGCGAACGCTACCTGCGCACCGGCGAAGTCCTGCCCGACAGCACCCTGGCCGAACTGCGCAAGTTCCCCGCGATTCTTCTCGGGGCCATCGGACACCCGGACGTCAAACCGGGGATATTGGAGAAGGGCATTCTGCTTCGTACCCGCTTCGAACTGGAACAGTATATCAATCTGCGGCCGGTGAAGCTCTACGATGAGCGTTTCTGTCCCTTGAAGGACAAGAAACCCGAGCACATTGATTTCGTCGTCGTGCGCGAGAACAACGAAGGCCTTTACACCGGTTCCGGCGGATTTGTCTTCAAGGGCACACCGCACGAAATCGCGATCCAGGAGAGCGTAAACACCCGGCGCGGTGTGGAGCGATGCCTGCGCTACGCTTTCGAGTACACCCGCAAGCGGAACAAGGACCGCAAGCTCACCCTGTCCGGCAAAACCAATGTGCTCACCTACGCGTTCGACCTGTGGGAACGTGCCTTCCATGAAATCGGCCAGAAAGATTTCCCGGAAATCAAGCGTGACTACGCCCACGTGGACGCCACGACCATGTGGTTTGTGAAGAACCCCGAATGGTTTGATGTGATCGTCACGGACAATATGTTTGGCGATATCATCACCGACCTGGGCGCGATGGTACAGGGCGGGATGGGCATCGCGGCCGGAGGTAATATCAATCCTGAGGGCACCAGCATGTTCGAACCGATCGGTGGCAGCGCCCCCAAATACACCAACCAGGGCGTGATCAATCCGCTGGCGGCCATCTGTGCGGGCCAGATGATGCTCGACTTCCTGGGTGAGACCGCGGCGGCAAAAGCGATCGAAACCGCCGTTATCAAAGTCACCCGCGAGAAGGTCAAGAGCCTGGCGGCGGGCAAGATGGGTTATTCCACCAGCCAGGTGGGCGACCTGGTAGCGTCGATTCTATAATCTCCGCTGCGTCCCTTGGACAAGGCGAACGGGGGGCGTCTCTGGCCCAACCAGAGACGCCCGTTCCCGATTGCGCACCACAGCGGCCAGAGATAAATCTCCGAGCCTCGCATCTTTCCCAACTTTGGCGCCACCTGCACCGGGGGCACGACTCCATCTGGCCTGCCCACGGCCCCGAGGAAAACGCCCAGTGCCCAGACCTTATGGAAGGTGTTTCGCGGGGAAACGCTGCAAACGGCGCGAAAAGCCGCCTCTCCTCTGTTCACCGCGATGGTTTAGCGGCGCTGGCAGGAGGTCAGTCAACCCGCGAGATGCAAAAGCCAGTAGATCAGCCATACCTGGGCCAGAGTGACTCCGGCAATCCCTGCCCAAATCATGAACTCCAAAACCCGGCGGGAAGGTTGCCTGGTGGGACTAAGCCAAAACTGAATCCGTGCGGAACCCGCGCTGATGATGTCTCCATTCCGCAGGGCAACGCTGCCGCTGAACGCCTCCAGGTTCAGGCGGGTTGGGGCTTCAGGGCGGGATGTGAGGGTGAATCCCTCACGGCGAGAAAGCTGAATTTTGAAGTGGCTATCCCATACACCGTCATCGAGTAGCTGCAAGTGCGCCCCAGCCTGCCTTCCCACCTGTACAGGAAAACGGCGGGCAACCTTTTCGGCGCCCGCCTGAGTTCCAGAGAGAATCTTAAGCAGGATCACTAAAAGATACGGCGCGGCACATGGATTTTGTCGCCCGGATAAACTTCGAGATCAAGCTTCGAGTTTTGCAGCGCCTTGGGGGCGTTGATGGTGTAGGAACGCCCGTTCGCACGCGTCAACTGCACTTTGCTTTTCTTGGCGAAATCGGTGAAATCGCCAGCGGACTGGATGGCCTTAAGCACGGTGAGGCGGCTCAAATAAACCTGGCGACCGGGCTGCTTCACTTCGCCGCCCACAAAATAAAACCGGGTGCTCTCCTGCGGCTTTACCGTGACGGTGAGGTTGACGTAAATCCGCGGCACATAACGTGACCGGATTTCCTTCTCCAGATCGCTAATCGACTTGCCCGCCGCGGTAAACGTCTGGTTCAGCAGCAGGGTGATCGTTCCGTCGGCTTTGATGCGCTCCTCAAACGGCTGAGTGATGGCGGGCAAGTCTGAGAATGTGACCAGGATAGGCATGCCAACCTCGAGCACCTCAGCCAGGCGGTTGTAACTCCCTTCGCCAGTTGGAGGGGCATTGGTCGCAGAATTCTTCGCCCCGAGGTCATCGGTGATCGACTGATCGGAGGTCTGGCACCCCGCCAGCAACAGCCCGGCCAGGATCAAACTACCTACCGCCTTCCAGCGGCCCATTAGCATGTCAGCAATTCGCGTCATCATGGTTCCCGTTAATAGACTATCTATATCAATACTTCTTCTTGATTTCCAGCTTTGCCTGGTCGCCACTGGCGGCTTTGCCGTCCTTGCCTTCCTTGCCAGTGGGCTCCTGCTCATCGTTGCGGGAGTAGTAGTCGTGGTAGTAACCGCTATAGTAGTAGTAGCTCTCGTCCTGCGACATGTTGATGTTGTTCAGCACGATGCCCATCAGGTTGCCACCGACCTTTTCGATCATCTGTTTGGCTCGAATGTTCATGGGCTGCGGATAGCGGCGGTATTGAATGACCTGGATGGTCATATCGACCTCGCTGGCCAGAATGGAGGCGTCGCTGACGCCCATCACGGGCGGCGAATCGAAGAACACATAATCATAGTGTTGCTTGAGCTCGCTGATCAGCTCACGCATTTGGGTTGAGCTGAGGATGCCGAGAGAGCTGCTGGGCAGCTTGCCGGAAGCCATGAAGTCAAGGGTCGGCAGGCTCGACCGCTGGATCACCTCTTCCAACCGGTTTTGTTTGAGCAGGTAGTTGGTCAATCCAAGGTTATTGGTGACCCGCATCATCTTGTGCAGCGTGGGACGGCGCAGGTCGGAGTCCACAATCAGCACACGCGAACCGCATTGGGCAAAAATGGCGGCCAGGTTGAACACCGTGGTCGATTTGCCCTCGCCGGCACCGGCGCTTACCACCGCAATGGTGTTAAGTTTGTCGTCCTTGCGCGAGAACAGCAGGTTCGTTCGCAGCACGCGGTAAGCCTCCGCATGCGGGCTGTCGATGCCCTCATCAATCAGCACGCCTACATTCTGCGGAATCACGCCCAAAACTGGTGAGCCGAGCGCGCGTTCGACATCGTCGATCGTCTTAACGCTGGTATCAAGGTACTCGATGAAGAAGGCCAAGCCAACGCCGACCACCAGGCCGATGACCACGCCAAGAGCGATATTCAGAGGCTTATTGGGCTTCTCCGGACGCAGTTTGGCAACCGCAGTGTCAATGATCTCGACCATGCTGAACTTGGGCAATTCAACTTCGGCACGTTCGAAATAAATCTTTTGATTCAATAGCTGCCGGAACTTTTGCATTTCGTCCAACTCGCGTTTGGCCTCGAAGTAGGGGCGGAAAGTCTTGGCATTCTCGATATCCTTCTGGTTGGCTTTCTCGACCTCCTGCTGCAGGTTTTCCAGGCCCAATTTGACGGCGGCCACTTTGGAATCGAGACCGGTGAGGATGCCACCCACCCGCCTCTTGATCTTTTTGTTCAGGTCGTCCACCTGGCCAGTGAGCTTCAGGACCTCGGCGTGCTCAGGGCCGTAATCTTTGCGAACGACGATCAGGCGCTGGTCGGCCAGCGTCAACTGCTCCAGCAGGGAGGATAGCAGTTGATCTTGAGAGGCGGTAGGGATCGCCTCGATCAACTCATCCATAGGCAGGGCCTTGAGACGGCTCAGCAAGGTGTCCTGACGAACCCACTCGGCCTGGGTCTCAATCCGCTGTTGTTCCAACTGCCGCAACGCTTCCATGCTGAGCATCATCTGGGGCGCATATTCCCCGGCCATGGCATCCGGAACCTTGAGGTCCTGGCGCAGGCGCTCGATTTGCTCGCTTTTGTCCTTGATCTTTGCGGCTTGCTCTTCGAAGCGCTTTTGCAGCGAGTCAATGCCACCCTCGCTCAATGCGCGACGCTGGCTGAGACGGTGCTCCTTGTA
This sequence comes from Verrucomicrobiota bacterium, assembly GCA_038209025.1. GTDB lineage: Bacteria > Verrucomicrobiota > Verrucomicrobiia > Limisphaerales > UBA8199 > JBBQYD01. The sequence goes on from JBBQYD010000123.1 coordinate 9,437, forward strand.
TTTTTGAGCGATGGCATTGGCAAGTTTCGCTGCCTCATCTTTGTCTTCACTGAAAACTTTGATTTCAATCAGGCTGGTGTTGCGGACGGGGGTGAGCTGCAGGCTCTTGAGGAGCAACCCCATCGTTTCGAAAGTCTTGAGCTGGGTCTGGTTGTACTTGGCGCCCCATTTGCGGTTGAGGTCAAGCTCTTCAATGACCTTGCCTAGGATGAGTTCGGACTTGATGACTTCAAACTCGGTTTGGATGAAATAAGGATCAAACGATTGATTAAACTGTTGCTGGCCAAAGCCCTGAATGTCGGATTGATCGCGCTCCACCTTGATGCGCGCCGTACTGGCGTACGATTCGGGGAGAATAAAGGTCACCAGCGTCGCGGTGATGACAACTAACAAAAAGACGGCCAGAATGACGGTCTTACGTATGCGGATAATGCGCCAGTAATCGAGGAAATGCAACTTCGCCTCTTGTGGCGTCTGTGGTTTTAACGGATCCATATAGTCAAAAAAAAGGGGGGCTAGTCATAATAGGCCCAGCCCCCGAGTCATTACATCTATGCTAATTAATAGCGGGCTGTCACGCCCATGTAAACCCTATTCCGATCAAAATCACGTCCTTTTATGTCGGAGGAAAGTTTGTCGAAGTTGTAGCCCACGTGAGCAGACAGATTCTGATTGAAACGGTATTCCACGTTCAACCCGGCCGTAAAGAACTGCTCCGTATCGCCATCATAAGCTCCACCCTGGAGGGTCGAGTTTTGGAAAGACCCGAGCAAGCTGCCATAGACCTTGGGCGCCAGCCGGTGCGTCCAGTTTGCGTAGAGCACAGCGGCTTCGGAGTCGGTGGTGAGTGAGTTTCCAGTCAGTCCAATCAAGTCTGTGGCACTCAAATCATAGGTGAACCCGGCTTCCAGGAAGCATTCCTCGGTGTAGGTCCAGCGCAGACTGGCTTGAGCATAGGGACTGTACTGACCGTCCGAACCCGGCAGTTCGTAGTAATCCGAGTACTGAGCGCCGCCACGGATGGACCCGGTCAAATCAGGGCGGAAATCATGATCCAACCCCAAATAAACGGTATGAGAGCGGCTATCGCGGACCTCGCTCTTGTAGTCGGGTGGGGTATGGGTAACATCGAGGAACTCATCGGCCAGATAGTTCACCTGGCGGTAACGATAGCCCAAGATCCCGCGGGTCTGCGGCTGCAATTGAAAGATGCCTTCAATCGGAATCCCGTGCTCCATACGGTCAAGGCGGCTGGAGAGGCTGCCGGCGCCGTTGTTGTCGTAGTTGTAATAGGCATTATCGTAGCTGACCTGCATGCCGAAGGTAGGCGTGATCTGGCCGGTCAGGGCCACGCGCCCGTAATTGCGGATATTATCGCCGGAAATGCGCTGATAGTTGGCGAGGGTGTCACCGCTGCGGAGCAGGTCTGGTTCCTGGCCGATCACGAAGGAGTCACTAAGCTTCATCCCAAACCGTTCGGAGAACTGGTGATCAAAAGCAGCGTTGAACGAGTGGGTCTGGTCGGTTTTGTCGGCCTGGAAGGCCGGACGCTCTTCGTAATACTTAAACGAATAAGTATAGCCGACCAGGATCGTGCTCTGCGGCAAGGTCCAGCCCAGCTTGAATGAGGGGCTCACCTCATAACCGAGAGTTTCCGTGCCATTTTTGACGGAACTGATGTTATCATCATAAAAGCCGCGCAAGGTCAATCCGACACTCCAAGGTTTGGAGTCATCCGGACCCAGCAGGCCCTGAGCTTGTGCAGTTTGTAGTCCGGATGCGCTGAGCGCTACCAAACCGACCGAAGCAACGATTTTTTTCATAAGTTGTACGTTTAGCGTCACACCCCAAGATTGGTGATGAACTTGTTTTTAACCCACCACGTTTTATTAGGCCCTGCAAATACTGTCAACAGAATATTTTGCATTTTTTTGTCACCACAAAAAACCAATACCCCCCGACCAACCCTGCCGGTAAACCTGTCTAAGTAAATAGTGCAAACCCGAATATTGCAAGGAACTACGGTATCGACGACGCGTTTTTTAAAATGTTCAAAAAAAGTTTGATCAGAACCCTGAACCGTCCTTCCTCGCCTTTCGCGGGCAGGGGCCGGCGCTTGCGAGTCAGTATTCGCGGTCCTTTTTGACCCCCGGCTCCGGCACGGGATATTTCCCGTTATCCGCAAGCTGCAAGGGAGCTGGTGAGTTCTCCGTCAACTGGCCCACGCCCGGGGCAAACTCGTGCGGACATTCCAGCATGTCCTCGTAGGTTACCATCTGACCGGTGTGCGCGGCCATGCGGCCCATGGAAGTCACCAGGC
>JBBQYD010000124.1:0-11746 GCA_038209025.1 Verrucomicrobiota bacterium
CTGAGTACGGCCAGCGGGGAGGCGTTATCCCCGTCGGCGTAGGCGGTCACAGGACGCGGAAAAGGATTGGCGGGATCGGTGGTCGTGGCTGCCAGACTGGAAAAGACCAAACAAAGCGCCAAGGCGCAGGCTGTGCCTGAAGCCAGGCGGTAAAGTCTGCTCATCCTGATTGAGATCACAGGTCTAATTCTGACACAATTCCGGGCCTTTGCCAGAGGCGAGCAACACAAAAACGCAAGGAGCCCACTCTGACGCGGAAACTGGACGCTGCGCGGGTGAACTGATACGGAACACATTGGCGGTGAATCTGAATTCGCGATGGTTCCTGCGGCCTCGCGAAACTCACGGGGTTCTGAAACGATAATATTGGTTCGCACGATTGGTGGTGTCTGCATCGGTGAGGGTGAATGGACTGGTGGTGATCGCACCATTCGTGACCATCACCCACGTGCCGATGACGGGCGCGAGCGTGAGATTCGCGCTGGCCCAGAGCCGATAAGGCACGCCCACGGCGCCGGTGGCCGTCAGCGAGATGCTGCCATCCGGCAGGCGGTTAATCTGTGTGAACACCGGAGCGCTTGGCGCCGTGACCGACAGCGGACTGTTGGCCGTGACCACCGGAGCGAGGCCGGGCGCCATTTCCACCTGAGCCTGCGTGTTAGCGCCGCCAACCGATGCGAGTTTCCACCCTTGATATTGCAGGCTCGATCCATCGCCGAGATACAACGTGTTCGTCCCGCCACCGCTGTCCGTTACCACAGCAAACCGCCCTTTGAACACCAAACCCAGCGCATGGTTTGAGTAGGTGTCCGTTGGGTTGATGTTGGAAAGGACGTACTGCGTGAGATCGCGGCTGCCGACGCGGCTTTCGACTTTGAGCCCGACCACCAAGCCATTCTGTTCCAAGGCGGTCACGTTGGTCACGCTGCCACCCGTGGCGGGTGTGTAGTGCGGTTCATAGACCACGGCGAACGGCCTGTTCCAAGCCTCGCCGATTTGCCGCACGACCAGCACGGGGGCAGGCTGGTTGTCGTATGGCGACGGCGCATCCACAATTGCCGGGGCGTTGACCTTGGCGTATTCGCGGTTCGTCACGCCCGGCAGGTGCATGTCCATGTAAAGCGTCTTGCCCGATACCGTGGCCTTGAACTGCGCCCGTGTCGGCTGGCTGTGCGGGTAGGACACGAAAGTGTTGGTGAAGTAACGCCAGCCCGGCTGCTTATTGGCGTCGCCGATGTCGGTTTGAAAACGGTTCGGCTGGCTGACCAATGGCAGCGGGACGCCGTTGGCCACAACCTCCAATGTGTCTCCAAAGTTGTGATAGAGGTAATCGTGAAACTGGTTGGTGACATTCCCGTTGAGCGTAGTGGCCACCCCGCTGGTGATGGTGGATTTGGACCGGAAAATGTCCACGTAATAACCAGTCGTCGGTGACGTGCGAATAATGGCCATCGTACGCTGCTGGGTGCCCTCGGCCCTGGTGCCCTGGTCGTCCACAAACGAACTGCACGTGAAGGATAGGTTGGGCGAGACACCCGGTTGCAAGCGCTGCGGCTCCATCGCGAGGACTTGCACGGTGTTGATGCCAAAGCCGCCCCAGCCTCCTTCCCCGCGCGACGCGCCGTTGACGATGATATTGTTGTCGGAGGCAAAGACGCGATAGTAATTTTCGTTCTCGGTCGCGCCGTAACTGGTGCGCCCACTTTTGGCGCCCATCACCTCTCCCAAGCCGTAGATCTCCATGTTCATCCCGGAGGCGTGACTATGGACGTGCGCCGCGCCGCCGACGAAGGTCATTAACCCAAAGTCCGAACCGGCGGCGGAGGGATTGCGTTGGAGGGCAATCCCGGCAAAGGGCAGCGTGTCGGTCTTCGGCAGCACCAGCGGCGTGGGCGCTTCTGGGATCGTCGCAACAAACCAAAGCAGTTGCAGTGGCTCATTGTGCTGACCCAGCGAGGTGTAGCTTTGCAACGTCGAGCGATTGTATTCACCCGCCGTGATGCCGCCGTTGATCAAAGAGCCATAGAGCGCGGTCAGGTTCGTGAGCCCCCGGCTCCGCGCGTGACTGTAAACCAGTTCATAGTCGAAAAAGGGTTGACCGTCCGTGTAACGATGACCGTCGCCGAAGCTGATTTGCTCGCCGTTCGGATAGCGCAGGTAACTGATGCGCGAGAGGCTTGTCGGCAGATTGGAGTAAGTGTTGAACAATCTCAGGGCCGGATCGTAACGCTCCAGCAACACGAGGTGGGAACTGCGGATCTGCCCCACGCCGGAGGAGTATTGCAGCGACTCGGGCCAGATGTCGCCCGGGAGATCGTAGCTGCGATAATCGTAATCCAGCGAAGCCTGCCGGCTGGAGCCGGTCAGGAGATACACCTGCAACGCCGCGGCGCGTTCGGTGGCGTTGTCCAACGCCAGGATGCTGTTCAACATGCAGGTCGACATCAGCGCCGACCAGTTGCTGTCCTTTTGCCCGTGATCGCGGGCGATCTGATAGAGCGTCCGGAAGACCACCTGGGCGTCGGTGACGTTGAAATTTACCATACCCGCCGATTGCACGTCATATACCTGGTGTGATTGGAGGTATTGGCAGAGAAAATTGTAAATCATCGGCAGTTGCGAGCCGGTCACCCGCGCTTCCTTGAGGAAGTCGTCCTGAAAGATCCAGCCGCCGTTGTCAACGCTGGTGGACGGCGCCACGGGCAACAACGTCTTCACCGCATTATGCAGGATGTCCGCCGCGCACCGGGCGTACTTGGAATCGCCGGTCAGGTAAAACAACACGGCACAATCCAGGCCGTCGTTGAACTTGCTTTCCGTGGGCCCACGCACCGCGCTTTCCGAGGAGGTGGGAATCGTCTTGTATTCAGCCGGCGAAAGCGTCCAGTCCACCGGCAACTGGCGCAGGAAGGAATCGCGGTTGGTCTGATGGCTCGCGACATCGGCAGCCACGCGGGAGATGAGGGCACTGTAAACACTGGCAGCCCAGGCGTTGGTTGCAATCTTCGCCAGGATGCCACTCCGCTCCGAATCCCGCACCCAGATAAACGGCCGGGAAAACGGATCGGGCGGCGCCAGCACGGTGATCACGCCGGAAGTCACGAGGTTGGTGGCATTCCCGACGGCCAGAACCTGCGCGGAGCCAGCCCCGCTCCCCGTGAACACGGCGCTGCGGCCATCAGGCGCGGCCACCAGATTTGCCGCCGACACTGAACCGGTCACATTCGTCAACAGCCAGGCAGCCGGGGCATTGCTGAGCAGCGAACCGCTGGCATTTCGCGCGATCGCGAAATTGGTGAGGGAACTGCCCGACGGAAGGTTAGTGGCCGGCACTACCACGCCCGCGCCATCCGCCCGAGTTTCCACGCGAATGGTATCCACCGGATCGCCCCTGGGCACGGCGGTGTAGGTGATCTGCGGCCAGAGGGCAAGGTCGGCAGTTGCGCCCTCGGCGGAAGTCATCATCCAACGGGCCACGCCCGATTGCGCGGTGTCGGTGCTGAGGCGCAGAAAGACAAATTGTCCCGCCCCGGCGCCGCCCGCGTATTGGGCGTTGAGATAAGCCGCCAGCGCAGCGGCCCCGGCAGCGTCATTGGTGATCTGGCCAAAGGGCGAGTTGGCCAGGAGAATGTCATTTTGCAGCCGTGTCGCATCCGTCGGATCCACCGTCGCGGTTCCGGCCCAGAAATCATTCGTCAAGGGCGTGGCGCTGGCGCGGCGGCCCAAACCGTAGAGGTCCACGTTGCCGATCGGATTGTTGAGGCGGCTGTCGTGGTTGAAGGAGAAACTGGCCGTCAGAAAAGGGTTGGGGTTGTCCCCCAAATTCGGCACCTGAAAGGGAATGATCGGACAGCGTTCCTTCCCATCCGTACCGGCGGTGCCGATGATCAACCCGGCGGTGCCCACTCCATTGAGTGCCAGGGGTGGAGTGGTGAGGGTACATTGGATTTCGCAGTCGGCGACGTGGCTGTACAGGGTTTCCGCCCGAACTACGGTAGGCAGCAGAAAAGACCCAACCAGCAAGGCCAAAACAGATTGGATCACGGACTTACTGATAGGAAATTGCTTTTTTGGCGCGCGCATGTAGTGGACGCTGCGAGGGTGAGGAAGAATTGGTTTTCAGTCTCACCAAGCATGCGCGGATAGTGGCAAAGCCCGGCGGATAGGTCAATCCCGGCGTTCTGACATTGTTGCGTTTGCGGGCGAAATTTCGGGAAGCGCCATGCATTTGACCGCGCGAGCCGCTTTTGACATGATGCCGCCGGCGATGAGTGAAGCCCAAAAACAATTCTCCCGCACGCGCACCGCGTCAATGAGTCGGCAGGGCGCGAACAGCAATGTGTTATCGGAGGGAAACTAGTGGCATGAGCACGAGATACGCGCAGAGATTCCTGGAGAAAGTGGCCATTGTGACCGGTGCCGGCCAGGGCATGGGCAAACAGGTCGCCCTGGACATGGCTGCCGAGGGTGCCAGGGTGGTGATCGGTGATGTTCAGGAGAGCGCATTGGCGGAGACGAAGGGGGAGATCGAGGAAGCGGGGGGCAGATGTCTCTCCCTGAATTGCGACGTCTCCTCCCGTGCGCAGGTTGAAGCGATTGTCAGGAAGACGAATGATGCTTTCGGGCGGGTTGACATTCTGATCAACAACGCAGGCCTGCTGCTCACAGGAACGATCGAGGAGACCACCGACGAGATCATTGACCGAACGCTCGACATCAACTTGAAAGGTGTCCTGTACGCCATTCGGGCGGTCACCCCGATCATGAAGACCCAGCGCTACGGGCGGATCGTGAACGTCGCATCCATCACCGGGAAGAACGGAGACAACTCAACCGTCTTCGTTTACGGAGCCTCCAAAGGGGCGCTGATCGCCCTCACCCGTTCGGTTGCCCGCCAGCTTGGACCCTTCGGCATCACCTGCAACGCCATCGCGCCGCACGCGGTAATGACGAACTTGATGAGCTACTGGGACGAGGAAAAGAAGCGCAAAATAGCCGGAAGCATCCCGGTGAGGAGGCTCGGCACCACCCATGACATGTCCAGCCTGATGATGTTCCTGGCTTCCGATGAATCATCGTTCATCACCGGGGAGACGGTGAATATCAACGGCGGCTATTACATGGACTAAACCCGCCCGGGCGCATCCTTTGCCGCCCCGCATCCGGACCCCGCGGTCAAAGCGATGTCTTGGTTTTGCCGCACTTCGAGAAGGCGATGCCTTCAATCTCGACCAGCAACTCGGGCCGGCAGACGTCTGCCACCGCGTAAATGGCGGGGACTGCTCCAAAATGGCGCTCGCACACATCCCGGCAGGCGGCGTAGTCTTCCGGCCGTTTAATGTACACCCTCACTTTTGCGAGGTCTTGGAGGCTTGAGTGAACGCCTTCGAGCCCGTGCGCGGCCAGGTTTTCCGTTCCGATGAGGGTCTCGATGTTCTTGATCGTTTGTTCCGTTTGTTTCTCGATATCGCCCTCGTGGCAACTCTCTGATTTCACAATGCTGGCGGTGCCTGAAACCCAGGTGGTGATGTAATCGCCCAATTTCAGGGCCATCGCTCGCGAGAACTTGGGGCTTTTCGGTGAATAGCCCTCGTGGTACGAGTAGGCCGGTGTTTGCCGGGGGTTTTCCAGCGCGCGCAGCACCACGTCCTCACGCTTGCTTTGCAGTGCCACGCAACTCATCAGCAAACCGCCGCCGGCTATGCCGATGCCGGTGCTCGCGGGGTAAATGGCGTCTGGTTTGGGATTGCCCAGATGGGACCCGAACGGGATCGCCTCATAGAAATCCGTCCGCGCACGGTTCAGTTCCTTATACCTTTGGGTCGCGCCGTCCGCGTTAGTAATGCCGCCGAGATAAAACCAGGTGCGGACCACGTCTTCGAAACCGGCCCCTGCCGTTTCCAGGGCCGCGCCCATGCGCGCCAGGATGTCCTGGGTCGCCTGGTAAACCCCTTTTCGTGCGCAGGTGTGCAGTCCCGCGCAGTAAATCCAGCGAACGCTGTCGTAGGCGAGCGTCAAGACCTCCGAGCCGAAACGCTCCACCCGAACGGAATCGCCCCCAATGGCCCAGACCTCCAAGGCGACTGCCGCCCCGCCCGCCGGGGCCTGAAACACATAGTTCGTCACTGGCTGCAATTCAACAAAGCACTCGGCCAGCAAGCGTTCGCAGGCTGGCTGGTCCTTGACCGAACGCAGAAACACCGATTGCATGGTAACCACGGTGTTCGGACCTTGCCGGTTCAGAATGCCGCTCAGTTGGCTGAGGACTTCCCGCAGTTGTTCTTCAAAGTCTCCACGGCCACGCGGTGTTAGCATCGCGGCCACGCGAAAGGAATCGCCCAGGTCCACCACCGTGAACGGGGCTTCAGGGGCCGATTTGGCAGCCAGGCGGGAGGTCACCCTCGGAACTCCCGGTGGGGAAGGACCAATGAGCTTCCGTGTCGGAGTGGGATTCTCCGGATTTCTGGGCGCACCCAACACATGTGCGGTCATAGCAATAATAAAGACGGCAAATCGGCCAAAATGGCTACCAAGGTTAGAGGGAATTCTTGGGTGTTTTCGTCAACCTTATTTTGGTTTTTGATGACCTTATTTTGGTTTCCGTTCAATCCACCGATGGCCACCGCGCGGTTCTTCGGCCCTGAAACCCCGGGAGTCATGCGTTTCGATGCACCACAGTTTCCCGCTGGGCCCACTCGGGATTTGGCTGGGGGAAATCCAGGTTGTAATTGAGGCCCCGGCTCTCCGGTCTCTGCAATGCGCTGCGAATGATTAATTCGGCGACCGTGGCGATGTTGCGCAGTTCCAGCAGGTCGCGGGTGACTTTGAAATCCCAATAATACTCATGGATTTCATCCTGGAGGTTGGCGATGCGCTTTTGGGCCCGTTGCAGGCGTTTATTGGTGCGCACAATGCCCACGTAATCCCACATCGCGCGGCGGATTTCATCCCAGTTATGCGAAACCACGACCATTTCATCCGGGTCATGAGCGTTGCCGGAATGCCAGGCGGGAATGGTGATCCCGGCGGGCTTGGGCCGGTTTTCGAGGATTTTGCGAGCTGCGCGGTGCCCGCATACGAGAGCCTCAAGCAGCGAGTTGCTGGCCAGGCGGTTGGCGCCGTGCAGGCCCGTGCAGGCAACCTCACCCACCGCGTAAAGCCCGCCGATCTCCGTCTCGCCATCAACGTTCGTCTGCACGCCGCCACACTGATAGTGAGCGGCCGGCACCACCGGAATGGGTTCCTTGGTGATGTCGATCCCGAAATTCAGACAGGTCTGATAAATATTTGGAAAGCGCTCAATGATGAAGCGGGCGGGCTTATGGGTGATATCCAGATGCACGTAATCAGCCCCGGTCTGCTTCATTTCGCTGTCGATGGCGCGGGCCACAATATCGCGCGGCGCGAGGGATTTGAGCGGGTGGTGCCGATCCATGAATTCCACGCCGGCAAACGACTTGAGCACGCCGCCCTCTCCGCGTACGGCTTCGCTGATCAGGAACGACTTGGCTTTGGGATGATAGAGGCAGGTCGGGTGAAACTGGATGAACTCCATGTTGGCGACGGCCGCGCCCGCCCGGTAAGCCATGGCCACACCATCCCCGGTGGCGATATCCGGGTTGGTGGTGTAGAGGTAAACCTTGCCGCAGCCCCCGGTCGCCAGGAGGGTTGCCGGAGCCGAGAAGGTCTCCACCTGGCCCGAAAGGTTGTTGAGCGCATAAACACCCAGGCACCGGTTGTCCCCCACGTAACCCACTTTCTGACTGGTTATCAGGTCGATGGCGGTGTGGTTCTCGAAAATGTCGATGGCTGGCTGTTTCGCCACGGCGGCGAGCAGCGCGCGTTCAATCTCGCGTCCGGTGACGTCTTTGGCGTGGAGGATGCGCCGCCTGGAATGGCCGCCTTCCTTGCCCAAATCCAGTTCGCGCACCCCGTTTGCCGCCGTCAACGCGCGTTCGGAAAACTGCATGCCGAGCTCAATCAGTTCGGCAATGCGCGCGGGCCCTTCTTCGATGATCTTGCGGACCACCGCTTCCTTGCACAAGCCGGCACCGGCTTGAAGCGTGTCCCGCACGTGCAACTCGAACGAGTCTTCCTTGCTCGTGACCGCCGCAATGCCGCCCTGCGCATAATTGGTATTGGATTCCGCCCGGTCCTTTTTCGTAATGATGGCCACGCGCCCGTGAGGCGCCATTTTGAGCGCGAATGACAGTCCGGCGATGCCGCTGCCGAGGACCAAGAAGTCGTATTCTTTCATGGAGGGGGAATTAGAGCGTTGCGTTGTCAATCAGCCGGGTCCTGCCAATGTAAACCGCCATGGCCATCTGCACGCCTGGTTTCACCTCGCTGGCGGGCGTCAGCGTGCCGGGATCAAAGAACTCAACGTAATCGAGCTTCGCTGAGGGCAGGCTCGCGATGGTGTTCGCAATCGCCGCCCGGAGCGCGTTCGCTTTCACCAGTTTCCCGCCGCGCACCTTGTCCTTTGCCCGTTTAAGGGATTGATGCAGCACCCGCGCGTGCTCTCGCTCAGCGCCTTGCAGGTATTTGTTCCGCGAACTCATCGCCACTCCGTCCGGCTCGCGAGTGGTTGGTGCGACCACAATTTTGAGGGGGAAGTTCAGGTCCCGCACCATGCGTTTCACCACGGCCGCCTGTTGAAAATCTTTGGCGCCAAACACGGCGACCTCTGGCAACACAATGTTGAACAGCTTGGCAACCACCGTGGTGACGCCCCGAAAGTGCGCTGGGCGTGCCGCGCCTTCCATGGACTTGGAAAGCTGTTCCTCAACCACGTAAGTGCTGAACGCGCCCCGGGGATCTCGCGGGTACATCTCTTCCGCAGTTGGCGCGAAAATGACATCCACCCCGGCGGATCGGCAGAGCAGGGAGTCCCGGGCAAAATCTCGCGGGTATTTGGCCAGGTCTTCATTCGGCGCGAATTGCGTGGGGTTGACAAAAACACTCAGGACGACGCGGCCTCGCGGTCCCACGAGTTGCCGGGCTTTGCGCACCAGGCTTAAGTGTCCTTCGTGCAAGAAACCCATGGTCGGCACAAAACCGACGCGCGTTGCTTCATGTTGCCACCGTTTGGCGAGGCGCTGCATCGCCACGATGGATGTCACCGTTTTCACCCTGTTAACATTGGGTGAGTGGCGTCCGGCTGGCAATGCTAAAGCGCGGTGCGCCTGGTGGAGACGTTCACACTGCCAGGGGCTGCGGATCGTACGGCGACGCAATATCTCACGCGGGGTGAGCCGTCCCCCTCATCCCTGTTAGCTTCCCGGGCTTCTACGCCACGGTAGGTGCTGGAGATCCGGACGGAGAGCCTCCAGCGCCCGGGCCGGGGCCGGGTTGATCCCGAAAACTGCGCCAAGACTTCAGCGGCAGCAGGCCGAAACCGATGATGATCAACTGGGATCCCATAAACAGCACGAGCCATTTAAACGCGGCGTCCATGAACCCATACGAGTGCAGGCCGATCCCCAGCATGTTCACCCCAAACCACGAAAACGCCGTGATGACGTTCCCAAAGATCGCCATGTTCATCAGCCCACGCTCCCGGATCATGCCGCCCCAGCGCGCATGCAGGATTACCGCATTCCACAGCACAATGAGCAGCGCTCCATTTTCCTTCGGGTCCCAGCCCCAAAACCGGCCCCACGATTGGTCCGCCCAAATCCCGCCAAGAACGGTTCCAACGAAACTGAGCAGCGTGGCAAAGCACACAATCGCATACACCATTTTGGCAATGGCTTTGCCGAGGTTTGCTCCGCCCGGGCCCGTCTTTTGGTTTAGCAACGGCGTAAAGAGCCCCAGGAAGACAAACACCGCCGCCATGAAACCCGCCGCAAAGGTGGCCGAATAGCCAATGGTGATCGTGACCACGTGCGTGGCCAGCCAGAAGTTCGTGTCCAGCACCGCCCGCATCATCTCCATGGTGTCGCCACCGAGGCTGAGATTATGCGCGATCACCAGCGTCACAAACCCGATCATCGAGGCCACCAGCGACCCCAGTCCCAGCCGGTAGATCTTTTCCAAAATAATCCCTAAAACCATCGTCCCCCACCCGATGAAGACCGCCGAGGAATAGAGGTTCGTCACTGGTGGCCGCCCCTCCAGGTGCATCCGGAACACCAGCCCAAACGTATGCACCGCCCCCGCCAGTATCAGCAGGTAAAAAGCCGAACTTCGCAGCGACAACGATAAGCCCGGCATTGCGCCCAACGTCAGCAAGCCCCCCGCCGCCAGCAAAAACGCGAACACATAAATGATCATCGCGTGCAGAAACGCTTTGGTGTCGTTGAAGAAAAACTCCTTCTCACCTTTGCGGACTTCTTTGGCAAAATCCTTGCCCAGCCATCCGCGATACTCCGTGAGGGAACGGTTGAACTGCGCGGCGTCCCCTTTGGCATAGCCGCTGGCAATCCCGGCCAGGAGTTGCACCGGTTCGCTGACCTTCTCTTCCCGCACCGCATCCATCAGCGCCTGGCCCATGCTGGACCAGTCTTCGTGCTTCTGCTCGGGTCGGGACGGCGGCACCACCAGCGGATATGTCTGGCCCGCGTTCGCGTCCCGCGCGAGCGTGAGGAACTCGGACACCGGAGTCCAAAAGGTGCTTAGCCCATGTGCTCTCGAACCAAATCTTATAAAGTAATAGAAACTCATTTCGTATCAAGCTTATTATTAAATTCTCCAGCACACATTAATTTATGAACCTCATCAGGATTCCACTCCCACCACCGCTGAGTTAATAATTCATTACATACTGACGTCGAGAAGCGTGAACGAAGCTTCCTGGCAGGGCTGCCAGCTACAATTGTATATGGATCAATATCACTCGTAACTACAGATCCTGCAGCAACAATTGCGCCATGTCCTATGCTGACACCATCCATAATTATCACACGAGCCCCAATCCAAACATCACTCCCAATTTGCACTGGAATGGATTCTATAAAGTCATTTGCGAATAAAAAATTTTTCCATATTTTTATTTCATTTGAATAAAACATTCTGTGAACAGACCGACGATCGATTGGATGGCGACCCAATCCAGAAAGTACATCCCTTCCTATACAAGAATATCGGCCAATCGTCGTATTACTAATAAAACTGTGACTATTAATATATGAAAATGCGCCCAAACTACTATTAAGAAGAGTAACATTATTACCAATAAAATTACTCCCTTCTAAAATTGTTTTCTTATCTGCATATGCAGTAAAGTGTGCATCAATATTGTTTTTTTTGTATCTTATTCTTCTAATAAGATAATCTAGTCTAGCCGGAATCACAAGAAAACCTTTTTAATTTTTTTATTTACCGCACTCAACCAACTCCTAACCAAGCTTGGCCGTATACCCTTGAAATATGTTACATAAGAATGTACAACTGAAATCTTTTCGAGTTCTTTTATTTTTTTTATCTGAATCGGCTCTTCAAATACATTTAAATCATACACGCTCGTTTTAGTTCGATGAGTTCCCGTAGCGTCTAATCCAATATTCTTCACCAGCGATCTATATGGGTAAAGAGCAAGCCCTTTTTTCTTCAATACAGAAATATACCAAAATATAAACCAAGTATTAATTTCCCCCGTAATATTCATGGGATACTGTTGCCAAAAATCATGCGCACCATTGAAATTCATATATCGGATATTCTTCAAATTCATCTCAACATCACTGGTCAAATCCTTTGAAAATGACTGCCATGCACGTTGCCAGGTTGCCCACCCCCAACACAT
>JBBQYD010000125.1:0-11745 GCA_038209025.1 Verrucomicrobiota bacterium
CCGCCCGGCGCTCTTGCAGCACCAGCATCCGGTCATACACATACCGGACTTCACTGCCCAAGGCCCAACTCCCCCGCCAGGTGTATTCCCGGCTGATTCGGCGCCGCCCCAGCCCGTCATAGGCATATTCGGTCCGCCACGCACCGGGCAGGGTCACGCTCGTCAATTGGTTGGCCCGGTCATACTCGTAGCTCTTCTGGCCGTCGCTGACCAGGTTGCCGTTCAAGTCGTAGCTGAAGCTGACCGTCACCGGCAGCCAGTTGGTCGTGACCGTGGAGAGCACCAGGGCACCGGCGGCGTTGGTGCCCGCGGTAACGAACTGGTTGTAGCCGTTGGCCAGCGTCAGGCCCTGGACCGTGGCAAACGTGGCATCGCTGTAAAGCTCCGCCCGGTTCGTGTTCGCATACAGGCTCGACAACTGCCCCCCATAACTCCCGGCAACGGTCAACGAACCGCTGCGCGTGGCGGTGAGCAACCCATCGCGCGGCAGACTGGCTTGCGCCAGACTACAACTCAGGATGACCAGCAGCCAAAGCAGTCGGAACATTATTGCCGCGAGCCTAAAACCGGAAACTCTTAATGACAAGCAGAACCCGCTTCCAGTCGGACCAATAAAGATCGAGAGGCGCGGAATTCAACGCTGACCCCATTGCAATGACTCCCAGGAACCCTCGTTAAAATCCTAAAGCTCAGGCTTTCTTTTGCTCAGCAATTGCCAATTGTCGGCCAGACCCTTTCACGATTAACCAAATTAGGCTCCATGGCGTTCTCATGGTCAGGTTACCTCGACGTGGACGAGTGCGTTGGTTTGTGGATTGATACGGACTGTCGCTGAATGCGGCTTGCAGTAGAAGGTGGCAACGAGCAATTGCTTACCAACAAAAGGCTCAAGCGCGGCCAGACGTTGCCTCAGCACATCAGACCACTCTGGCCCACGGGCATTTAGCTCAATCTGCTCTCGCAAGAAATCAAGATAATCAGGAGCCACCGCCTTTTGCTCGACCGTCGGAACCGCGTGCTCTTCGATGCTGGTTCCGTCCAGAACGGGCAACCGCGATACAGCCTCCCAGCTCAATCGGGCTTGCTGCTTTAACCATGAAGGACAGTTCGGTAATTCCCCGAGAGCCTTGACGATAGTTTGCCAGGTTTCCAGTGTCATACTCATGGCCTCGTTGGTGTTCCTTGAACGGTGCCTCTCAGCAACACTTCGCTCTCGCCACCGTATTTCGGCACTGGTGGCCTCGGGACGACTTGGCTTGAGACCTTGCTGACCGGCACCTCGATAATCGTCCCACCGGATCCCGAAAACCGAGTTGCCACAGCCCGATCTGTAGTCCATGAAGTGACGCCCGCGCTTACATCCTCTCCAAGGACGTGTCTGATCAGCGAACCCTCATCGAGAGCGGTGCTTCGAGGAATCGCCACACCCTGTTGGCCAAGAATTGCCTTTTGCGTTCCGTTACCGGGAACGCCACGGAAGAGCATCTGTTCACTCTTTGCGGCCTTTTTTCCATACTTGCAAACTTTTCCCGCATCCCCGATGTAGGGAACAACACCTGCCATGCTCAGACCGGCATTGCCCCAATCGCCCTCCAAACCATAAAGGACTCCATTTAGGCCATCAGCAAACGGGGTTGGCTCAATCGTGCCTATCGCATCCAGCCCAGTGTGCCAGCTATTCCTGGTGCCTTCCCACCATACACCGTCAAAAGCATACGATGGTTCGCCAATTCCAATATTAAATCCGCCGAACTGGACTCCCCACATACCGAGCGGATCCACCGCATTCAAGGGACTATTCCCAACAAACCCATACAAATTGATCCCACCCCCTTCGCCCAGCGGATCCTGATTCAGCCATCGCTGCAAGGTGGGATCGTAGAACCGGTAGCCGTAGTAGGAGAGGCCGGTGAGGCGGTCGGTTTCTTTGGACGAGAACTGATACCGGTTCACTTCGGCCATGGGACCCCAGCGGCCCAGCAACCTCCCAAAGGGATCATACAAATAGCGGGCTACCACCGCCCCGCTGGAATCGGTGAGCGAAGTGATGTTTCCGCCACCGTCGGAATGGTAGTAAGTCGAACCAGCGCTATCCGTGCGGGCCAGCAAACCACCAATACCGCCTGCACCCTGCATCGAACCGCTCAGGTCCAGGCCGCGCGTGTAAGTCGCCAATACCGTGTTATCCGCCCGGCGCTCTTGCAGCACCAGCATCCGGTCATACACATACCGGACTTCGCTGGCCAACACCCAACTCCCCCGCCAGGTGTATTCCCGGCTGATTCTGCGCCGGCCCAGCCCGTCATAGGCATATTCGGTCCGCCACTCGCCGGGCAAAGTGACGCTCGTCAACTGGTTGGCCCGATCATACTCGTAGCTCTTCTGGCCGTCGCTGACCAGGTTGCCGTTCAAGTCGTAACTGAAGCTGACCGTCACCGGCAGCCAGTTAGTGGTGACGGTGGACAGCACCAAGGCACCGGCGGCGTTGGTGCCCGCCGTAACGAACTGGTTGTAGCCGTTGGCTAGCGACAAGCCCTGGGCCGTGGCAAACGTGGCATCGCTGTAAAGCTCCGCCCGGTTCGTGTTCACGTACAGGCTCGACAACTGCCCCCCGAAGCTCCCGGCAACGGTCAACCAACCGCTGCGTGTGGCGGTGAGCAACCCATCGCGCGGCAGACTGGCTTGCGCCAGACTACAACTCAGGATGACCAGCAGCCAAAGCAGTCGGAACATTGTTTTGGTGAACCTAAAACCGGGGGATGTCATTGACAAGCAGAACCGCATTTCAGCCTAGGGCAGACGCATTAAAATTCCCGCACCATACTATGGGCGAACGCCTTTACAATTAAACACCATTTCCCACCCGTTTGCTTCATTGAGAGAGTCTATTATGAGATCCGCTCTATGATTTCAGTAATGGACGTGGCGGCTTCGACTGAAGATTTCAGTTCCGCAAAATCGCCGCGCGTGGACCAACCATGCCAACGGTCAAAAGAATCGAAGACGTGCCGCTTTACCTCCGCCAACGAGACTTGCATTGGGGGGCCTTCAATATGCAGCCGCACTTTGATTCGCTGATTGAGAAAAATGTTGTAGCCCCAGAACAGCCCAACGCCATGGATTTTCTCGGCCCCCTTTATTCTCAATCCCACACCAGCGGAATCGACCAAAAGCAGGTCCTCGTAATAACCGCCCTTGCGCAGTACCAGCTTGGAGCAAGTTGCAAGTGCATCCGCGGTTTGGCTCACCCTTGCAAGGTGCTGGCTAAAACATAAAACGGGATACCTCAGGTCCTCGACGGTCATATGTTACCTCACGGGTTCGAGGGCACCGGACCAAGGAAAACAGCACCGCTATCGCTCGGGGCGGTAAAGCTGCCGGGATTAAACATCCAGTTTGCCTCCCTACCGCCCAACGAAAACGCACTCGCTTTGAACCAGTCCGGAGTTCCGAACCACAGCCGCTCACCGAAGCTGAACGGGGCCTGCCCGAAACCATGCAACGCATCGTGGAGTACCTCATTCGGCATCCCGGTCAAATTCCAAGGCTGGTTCTTCAGCCACTCCGGAATGTTCGCACCCCACCCCTCTCGCGGGATTGCCCAATGGTGCATTTCTTGCCCTTTAAACTCCCTCCAGCATTTGTTTAGCCACTTCCGTGTCGCATTCCAAGTGTGGCTTCCAGATTTCCAACCGCCTTTGGCAAGGCCAGTAGTCGCGCTCCTCACCGGCACAATATCTGACGCTGCAAGCGCCAAGTTAAACGTCCCCCATCCCCAGTTGCCTTGTTTGAAATCATAACTTGCCTGAGCTCCAGATCCGGCGATTGGCATCAACGTCACCCAAGTTGGAGGCGGTTCATTATTCTCAGGAAAGTGGGGCAAAGGCATCGTTCCGTAGCCCGCTCCGATTTGTAGGCCCAGCGGATCCACCGCATTCAAGGGACTATTCCCAACAAACCCATACAAGTTAATTCCACCCCCTTCGCCCAGCGGATCCTGATTCAGCCATCGCTGGAGACTGGGATCGTAGAACCGGTAGCCGTAGTAGGAGAGACCCGTGAGGCGGTCGGTTTCTTTGGATGAGAACTGATACCGGTTCACTTCGGCCATGGGACCCCAGCGACCGAGCAACCTCCCAAAGGGATCATACAAATAGCGGCCTACCACCATCCCGCTGGAATCGGTGAGAGAGGTGATGTTTCCGCCACCGTCGGAATGGTAGTAAGTCGAACCAGCGCTATCCGTGCGAGCGAGCAGACCACCGATGCCCCCCGCACCCTGCATCGAACCGCTCAGGTCCAGTCCGCGCGTGTAAGTCGCCAATACCGTGTTATCCGCCCGGCGCTCTTGCAGCACCAGCATCCGGTCATACACATACCGGACTTCACTAGCCAAGGCCCAGCTACCGCGCCAGGTGTATTCCCGGCTGATTCTGCGCCTGCCCAGCCCGTCATAGGCATATTCGGTCCGCCACGCACCGGGCAGGGTCACGCTCGTCAATTGGTTGGCCCGGTCATACTCGTAGCTCTTCTGGCCGTCGCTGACCAGGTTGCCGTTCAGGTCGTAGTTGAAGCTGACCGTCACCGGCAGCCAGTTAGTGGTGACGGTGGACAGCACCAGGGCTCCGGCGTTGGTGCCCGCGGTAACGAACTGGTTGTAGCCGTTGGCCAGCGTCAGGCCCTGGGCCGTGGCAAACGTGGCATCGCTGTAAAGCTCCGCCCGGTTCGTGTTCACGTACAGGCTCGACAACTGCCCCCCGAAGCTCCCGGCAACGGTCAACGAACCGCTGCGCGTGGCGGTGAGCAACTGGTTGAAGCTTCCGCTGGTGAACGCCTGCACCAGCGTGTGATTGGTGCGGAAGACGAGATTTCCGGCCGCGTCGTAAAGGTAGCCAAGGCTCTCGTTCTTGCGCAGCGCACCGCCCGCTTCGAAGCTGCGCGCCGAGGTCAATTGCCCCAGCGGATCGTAGCCGAATTGGGCGGTCACGCCGTTGAGCCGGTGCAGATTAGTGATTAACCCGCTGATGTCCCGATCGTAGCTGATAGAGGCTGAAAAACAAGATAAACAGCTTGGGTTTTCGCATGGCAGGTTGGCTGCGGCCAGGGACCGGAGCCTCGGCAGGCAGGTTTTTACGGCGTTTTAGCATGACTTCAAAGTTTTTTTGCCGGACAGGAACCAGACGGCGCGGCAAAATGTATTTGCTCCTGCTTATGAAATAAGCAAGGCAGCCTCAAGCGGAATTCGTCCAAGTACGGAGCAAACGATCAAGTAGTTACTGCGCTAGCGTTTTGATTTAGGCCATCTGCAAAATGGGAGCGCACTAGCCTTGCTCGTTCACACCCTGCAATTCAGGCACTCGCTGCGGCCACGCTTCACTGGTCTAGCTCCCCGGATAACATGAGTTCACCATGGAATAACTCAATGAAACCTTCTTGCTTTACGCCAGGGCGACCCCTTGTAACATCCTTGCATGTACCACCGTCGTTCGGTCTTTGCCGCCGCTTGTCTGGGCATGCTGCTGTTCGGGGTCGTCTTTCTTTCGTTGGGGTCGGTGAACAACATGCTGGCCGAGAGATTCCACCTGAATGACAACGCGATTGGCACCCTCACGGCGTTGCTGCCGTTTGGGATTCTGTTGGGGTCGATTGTGTTTGGGCCGGTGGTGGATCGATTTGGTTACAAGGGCATGTTGGTGAGCTGCTCCCTGCTGGTAGGGGCGGGATTGGAGGGGCTCGCGTTTGCGCCATCGGAGGGGTACGTCCAGGTTTTCATTTTTGTGATTGGTTTTGGCGGCGGCGTGTTGAACGGCGCGACCAATGCGCTGACGGCGGATGTCAGCGAGGGTGATCACGGGTCTAAGTTGAGCCTGTTGGGAGTGTTCTTTGGCATCGGCGCGCTGGGCATGCCAGGCACCCTGGCACTGCTTTCACGGCACTTTGAACTGTCATCCATCATCGCGGGGATTGGCGCTTTCGTGTTGATTCCCGCCGGGTATTGCCTGGCGATCAAGTTCCCGCCACCCAAAGCGGGAGGGGAGGCGGGCGTCCTGCGGACGGGCGTGGAGTTGCTGCGGCACCCGGTGTTTCTGTTCGCCGGGTTGGCGCTGGCGATTCAAAGCGGCATGGAAGGCATGAGCAACGATTGGATGACGCGGTATTTCGAGAAAGTCATCCTGGCGGGCCAGCAGGCTGAGGAGTGGAAAACACTGCTTGGGCTGATGGCCGTCACGGGCGCGATGGTTGGGGCCCGGTTGATATTGAGCGCGCTGTTGAAACGGGTGCGCTCGGAGCGGGTGCTGTTCGGCAGTATCGGAGTCACCGCGTGCGGCGCTTTGCTGCTGGGTGTCTCGGAGAGTTACGCGGTTGCTTTAATGGCCGCGGTTTTGATTGGCACCGGGCTGGCCGCTGGATTTCCGGTGGTGCTGAGTTACATTGGTGAGCGCTATGCCAACCGGTCCGGGACGGCGTTCAGCCTGATTTTCTTTCTGGCTTTAATTGGAAATATGACTATTAACAAGGCCTTTGGCATGCTGGCCACCATTCACGGGGTACAGCAATACGGACGGGTGATGCTGGGCTGCCTGGCGGCTTCAGCCTTGCTCCTGGCGCTGGTCTTGCGCCAATTGAAACTATCGTCACAGAAAAACTGAAAAAATTATGAGTAATCTTGCTAAACAATGGTTGGAGAACACCCGCGGCGTCATGGACCAGATCGAAAAGACGCAGATGGGTGCCATCCGCAAAGCGGCCGAAGCCATGGCGGACACGATCCAGGCCGGGCGCTGGGTGCACGCGTTTGGCTGCGGCCATGGCACTATTCCAGTCGAAGAAATGTACCCGCGCATCGGCGGTTTCGTGGGGTTTCATCCGATGGTTGAACTGCCCCTGACGTTTTTCACGCGCATTGTGGGCGAAATGGGCGTGCATCAATTTGTGTTCCTCGAACGCGTGGAGGGCTACGGCGTGGAAATCATGAAGGGCTATAATTTCGATGCGCGTGATTGCATGTGGATATTCTCCCATTCCGGGATCAACAACGTGAACATCGACATTGCGCTGGAAGCCAAAAAGCGGGGAATGAAGGTGATCGCTTACGGGTCCGCCGCCGCGGCCAAAGGCAAGCAGACACGGCATTCTTCGGGCAAAACCATCTTCGACATCGCGGATATCGTGGTCGATTCCTGCGCGCCGATTGGCGACTCTTCCGTGCCCTTGAAAAACCACGTGGACAAGGTCGGGCCGGTTTCCACGATGGCCTTTGTAACCACGGTTTGGATGACCATCTGCACGGTCGCTGAGTTGCTGGCGGAACGCGGGGTGAAGCTGCACATCAACCCTTCGCATAACGTGCCGGGGGATGCCACCGCCAAACAGCGCCTGGATGACGCGCTGGCCGAATACAAGAAACGGATTGCGGGAGTTTAAGTTATTCCATGTGACCGCTCGCCGGGCATAGCCCCGCCCCACAGCCCCGTGCGGGCAAGCACGCCCTGAGGGCGAGGACCGCCGCGCAACTGCCTTGGCTGGGGGTTCAGGCACCGTCCCCGGTGCCGGGCAGTTCCGGTCGCCTGAACCTCCGCGGGGGGCGCGACGCCGTCCAAACCGGCAGGCGGGGACGCCTACCCTGCGGCATCTGCGGGCGGAGTTTGCTTGCCCGGAAGTCGCACCAATACCAAGCTGGTGGTGAGCAGGAGAATGACGGTGCAAAGCAGATAGGGCAGGGCGGGTTTCACGGCGAGCAAGGTGGTCGCAAAGATGGGGCCGATAATGCGTGCCAGGCTGCCCGCGCCTTGAGCCACGCCGATGTTTGCCCCCTGTTCACCCGGCGGTGTAAGGTTCGAAAGCAATCCGAAAACCGGCGGGCGGGTGAGGCTGGTGCCTACGGACAGAAAGCCCAAAGCGACCAGCATCAAAATCCAGGGGATCCCCTCCGGACGCCACAGGACTCTCCAGGAAAGTGGTTCCGTGCCGCCGATGAACGGCAGGATGGCCATGGATACCGCGGTCAGCACCAGGCTGAGGCCGATCAGCCTGGATTCACCCATGGCTTTGACGAGGCGTCCAATAAGACCGCCCTGCACGAAAGCCCCAATGATGCCGCAATAGGCGAACAGATACACGACCGTGATGGCAGAGCTTTCGCTCCGGCGGATATCCAGGTGAAAATTATCACTGACGAGGAGGGGCAGCGTGCTTTCAAAGCAGCTAAAACAAAAGGTGGACCAAAAGAAGACGACGACCAAAGTGCCCACCCCGGGTTGAGTGAGGGTGTGCCGCCACTGATGCCAATGGGGGCGATCTGCCACGGGTTCGGAGGCCGGCTGAAGGCTCTCGCGCAGGATGGCAAAGGCGAGCAGGAAATTGGCGGCGCAGATAGCGGCCGCTACCCAACCCGGGCCGCTCCCGCCCAGGTAATGGAGGCTCACGCCGCCCAGAATGGGTCCGCAGATGAACCCCAGACCAAAGGCCATGCCGATCAACCCCATGCGCTTCGAACGGTTCTCAGGCGGTGTAATATCGGCAATGTAAGCCTGGGCCACCACAATGTTCCCGCCGCACACCCCGGCCAGCATCCGCGAAAGCACCATTACCCACAAAGCGGTCGCCGGGCTTTCGATCCCGGCGCTTACCGCAAATAGCACATAAGACGCCGCGGCCCCCGCCGTGCTGATCAACAGCATCGGCCGCCGCCCGTGGCGGTCCGAAAGCCGGCCCCAGATCGGGGCAAAGAGAAATTGCATGGCCGAAAAAGAAGCGATGATCACGCCGATCATGACGCCTTCGGCGCCCAGATGCCGGCTGTAAACCGGCACGAGCGGCACCACGATGCCGAACCCAATCAGGTCAATGAAGACCGTCAGAAAAATGACCAGAACAGAGGCTTTTCTCATGGGGTGAGCCGTGGTCGGACCAGCGCCGCCAAGCGGGCGAGTAAAATTAACATGGATGCAGTCTAGTGCGGGGCGGCCATCCGTCAAGTTGAGCGGCATGACCCTCCTGTGGGCGGCCAGCCAGATGAGCGTATTCGTCATCTCAAGATCGATGCCCGCGGAGCGGAAATACGCATAAGGTTTTGGGAGGGGAGGGAGGGGGCAGAAAGCGGGGTGGCATTTTCATTGCCCTCCACCGCCGATTGGTAAAAAATGGCCTCCGTTAGCCGACATCGCAGAAGCCTGCTTATGGGCACCGTGAAACATCAAACGACTGGCAAGACGCGCATCCTCCTGGTGGACGACCATGCGGTGGTGCGATTTGGGATCGCACAACTCATCAACCGGGAGCCGGACTTGCTGGTTTGCGGCGAGCAAGAGGATGCCGGGCGGGCGCTCGCAGCCATAGAAACCGCCAAACCTGATCTGGTCATTGCAGACATCAGTCTGAAGGAAAGCAGCGGGTTGGAGTTGATGCGCAACCTCAAGGCGCAATACCCCAGACTGCCGGTGCTGGTGGTCAGCGGCCATGATGAATCGATTTACGCCGAGATCGCGTTTCGCGCGGGAGCGCTCGGCTACCTCATGAAGGAGGAGGCGCTGGAAAAAGTGGTTCCCGCAATCCGGCGCGTCCTCAACGGCAACATCTACGTCAGCGAAAAGCAGTCCTCTCGCATGCTGCAGCAGCAAATCCGGGGGCAAAAAGATGTCCACCAGTCACCGGTGGCCGATCTCAGCGATCGTGAGCTGGAGGTTTTTCAGCTCATAGGCGAGTGGAAAAAAACCGCGGAGATCGCGCGCCAATTGCATTTGAGCATAAAGACCATCGAGTATTACCGGGAGCAGATTAAGCAAAAACTGAGCCTGGAGAGCGGAGCGGAACTGGCTCGTCGCGCCACCCTCTGGGTGGAGCAGGGCCGGCCCCGCTAACCCCCTGGCACTCAGTAATTCTACCCACCCGCCAGGGGGCCTTCCCCGGGTGTGTTTCCATCTTTTCCTCGGGGTTCAGCCGAGGTGTCCCCTGGTTGTTTGCCGCTCGCTTCCGTCTAGGATGGGAACACGCAATATGAATTCCATGAGTCTCAGCACCAGTTCACCGGTTGTGCCCCTTCCACCGTTCCCGGCTATCCGCCCGCGGCACGTCCGGGTCTTGCTGGTAGATGATCACCCAGTGGTCCGCCGGGGTCTGGCGGCGGTTCTGTCCCGCCGCCCCTGGATAAGCATTATTGGCGAATCGGCGGATGGCGCGGATGCCCTGCGCCAGGCCCGGGAACTAAAACCGGACATCATCCTGATGGATATAGACATGCCGCAGATGAGCGGCCTGGATGCCACCGAACTGCTTCGCCGCCAGCTTCCGTTCGTCAAGGTCATCATCTTATCCATGCACTGTGGCCCGGACTACGTCTCCCGCATCATGCGCTCGGGGGCCAAAGGCTATTTGCTGAAGGATGCGCCACCCGAAGAAGTTATTCTTGCTATTGAGACGGTGGCTGCCGCTAAGGCCTACTTCAGCCCGGAGATCGCCAGATTGGCGCTCAATCAGTTCGTTCGCGGCAGCGCTCGCTCGGCACTTGAGTTGTTGACCACGCGGGAGCGCGAGGTCCTGGTTCAAATCGCGGAAGGTCTAAGCAACAAGGAAATCGCCCAGCAGCTCGCGGTGGGCGTGCGTACCGTGGAGACGCATCGCGAACGCATCATGAGAAAGGTGGGCATCCACAGTGTGGCCGGACTCACCAAATTCGCGCTCGCACAAGGGTTGATTCGAATGCCCGAAATGGCCGGGTCCTAGAAATTCAGGGCCCGCGGACCGCCCAGGGACGGAAGGCCGTTGGCGCTCAACCAACCCGGGGGTTGCCCACTGCCCTGCCAAGAGGCTAGGCTTTCCAGGTCATGAAACGGCGTTGTGTCAGCGGAATTACGTTTATCACCGGGACCGATACGGGGGTTGGTAAGACGGTCTTCACGGGGCATGCTCTCCACTACCTGCGACAAAGCGGAGTGCGGGCGCTAGCCATGAAACTTTTCTGCTCAGGGGGGCGTGAGGATGCTCAGTTCCTATCCAGTCTTCAGGATGACGACGTCCCGCTGGACCTGATGAACCCGTTCTATTTCGCCCGTCCGCTGGCGCCTCTGATGGCCGCGCGGATGGAGCGGCGGCGCATCCGGTTAAACGCGGCGATTTCTGCCATCCAAGCTCAGGCCAGGACCTGCAAACACCTCCTGGTGGAGGGCGCCGGCGGTTTGCTCGTGCCTCTGGGAGAGCGTTTTGCGCTCACCGATTTGATCCGCCGGTTGAATGGGCGCGTGATCATCGTAGCCGCGAACCGTTTGGGAGTCGTCAACCATACGCTGCTTACCGTTGCCGGACTGCGCGGGGTGACTCGCAAGCGAATCCGCATTGTCCTCATGCAGTTGGAGCGTCCAGACGTTTCCGCGTCGGGCAACCCCTTGCTGCTACGCGAGTTTCTACCGGGAGCGGAGATTGTTTCTTGGCCTTTTCTGGGGGCGGCAGCCACCACGAAGGAGAGCGTAAAAATTAATTCAAACAAAATGCAAAAAACGCTTGCACGTTTTTTTTAAATTCATATTGTAAGCGCCCTGTTCTTTGTGATGCGAACGAAAGTGCGGATCAAAAAAAAGTAAAAATGTTTTTGACTCTGCGGTGGAGTTTAGTAGATTGCGAGCCGCTGTTAAGAGCTGGCGTAAAAAGGTTGAGAAAGTTTTTGACAGAATGGGTGGAGTTGGTAAGTTGGTGGTGGAATTTAACCAAGGTCTGAGAGGCCGAGTTGGAAGGAATAAATCGGCTCTCGGA
>JBBQYD010000126.1:0-11720 GCA_038209025.1 Verrucomicrobiota bacterium
GACGATTGGAAGCCCACGGAGATGACATGCCATCTGCCGCGTTTTGCCCCTTCAGGGCGGGCATGGTATTGTGGGGCTGGATCCCAGGGCGTTGCCCCATAAGCGCTAACTGGTTTTATTGAATTTTGGATGGCCAGGACTATACTCCTTGCATGCAAACAGTGCATGTTGTGGACGAAGACTGGGATCTCCTTGTGTCTTTTTTCCCGTCTGATTGGAAAACGACCGCTCGCAGGAGCGGCGCTCTAAAAGGGCTGAGACAGGATAAACTGGAAGAGAATTACCTGCGGCTCTTGTTGATGCATTTGGGCGGGGGCTATTCGTTGCGTGAAACGGTCGTGCGCGCCCGGCACGCGGCATTGGCCGATCTTTCCGACGTCGCTTTGCTCAAGCGCCTGCGTAAAGCAAAGAACTGGCTGCACGAACTGTGTTGCGGACTCTTTGCCGAACGCGGCTTGAAGGTGCCCGGCGACCAGGGAGTGGTCTTGCGTTTGATGGACGCCAGCTTGGTCAAGGAGCCTGGTCCGACGGGAAGCCAGTGGCGCATCCATTACAGTTTGCAGTGGCCCACGTTGCGCTGCGACTACTTCAAACTAACCTCCACCGAGGGCAAGGGCACCGGCGAAACCCTACGGCAATATCCGGTCAGCCCCGGAGATCTGATTCTGGTGGACCGGGGTTATTGTCAGGCCGCAGGCATCCACTATGTGAGTGCGAACAAGGCCTGGGTGACGGTTCGGCTCAATCCCGACAGTATCCGACTTCACACCCAGCAGGGCGAGGCTTATACCTTGCTCGAAAAGCTCAAAACTGTTCAGCGCACCGGACAGATCGCCACTTGGAAGGTGTGGGTGCCCCTGGAGGGGCAGAACTCCGTCGCGGCACGGGTCTGTGTTGTGCGCAAAAGCAAAGTCGCTATCGCCCAAGCCATCAAGAAGCTTCGTCGCGAAGCCAGCAAACAAGGGTCGCAATTGCAGCCCGAAACACTCATCTACGCGGAGTACGTCATGGTGTTGACGATGTTTCCCGAGGACAAATATCCTCCGGAGCTGATCCTGGAGTGGTATCGGTTCCGCTGGCAAATTGAGTTGGTGTTCAAGCGCTTTAAACAAATCGTCGAACTGGGGCATCTGCCCAAGCATGGGGAAGAGAGCGCGCAAGCTTGGCTTTATGGCAAACTGTTCCTCGCGCTATTGACCGAGAAGGTGATCGAGCAGGCAAGCGCACTTTCCCCCTGGGGTTACGACTTACAGGCTCAGCTGCTGCCCCAGCCGCTGGCGTGAATTCAGTTTTGCCCATCATCAAATTGTCGATGCGATCATCCCCGCGCTCTCGCTGCAAAGCATGATCGCCAACTGGAACGAGATCACCAAGGGGTTGGCCGAGTCTCCGAGGAAACGGAAAACTCAGGAATTCCGTCACCGGAGGGATTGATAACAAGTTAGCGCTTATGGGGCTCCCCCCCCCGGCTGCACGCCCGAAAACTGCGGGGGGCTGGCCTCGGTCAGTCCGGGTAGCCGGTGGGGTGTTTCTTGTGCCACTCCCAGGCAGTGCCGATAATGTCGTGCAGCTTGGGGTATTGCGGTTTCCAGCCCAGCTCGCGGATCGCTTTGTCCGCCGCCGCCACAAGCTTCGGTGGATCACCGGGACGCCGGGCTTTCTCAATCGCCGGAATCCTGGTGCCGGTGATCTTCTCGCACGTTTCAATCACCTGCCGCACAGAATAGCCGTCCCCGTTCCCAAGGTTATAGAAGCCCTGCTTGCCCGGCGTCAGCGCCAGGATGTGCGCCTGGGCCAAATCGATGATGTGGATGTAATCACGGATGCAGGTGCCGTCCGGGGTGGGGTAATCGGTCCCGTAGATTTCCACCTGTTTGGACTGCCGGAGAGGAACCTTGAGCACATTGGGAATGAGATGAGTCTCGAGGCGGTGGTGCTCGCCAAACTTCCCGCTGGCACCCGCGGCATTGAAGTAGCGGAACGCGACAAACTCCAGTCCGTGCAATTGCTGATACCATTGCAGCATCTTTTCGAACATCAGCTTGGACTCTCCGTAAGGGTTGATCGGGCGCTGGGGCAGATCCTCCGTCATGGGCACGCGGTCCGGGGGGCCGTAGGTGGCGCAAGTGGAGCTGAAAACAAATTTTTTGACCCCGCCTTTGATGGCGGCATCCAGCAGCGTCAGGCCGTTCACCACGTTGTTGTGAAAATACTTCCCGGGATTCGTCATGGACTCCCCCACCAGCGCGCTGGCGGCGAAATGCAGGATGGCACCGGGCTGGGCGTCCTTGACCGCGTTGGCAATGTGGTTGGGCGCTTCGGGCCTGCCCGGCACAAATCGCGCCCGCGCGTCCACCGCCGAACGATGCCCCTCGGTCAGGTTGTCATACACCGTGACCTGATGGCCCGCGTTCAGCAATTCCTCGGTGCAGACCGATCCAATGTAGCCTGCGCCACCCGTTACGAAAACGTTCATAAGCCCCGCACCCTAATCGCCTCCGCCTTCAGGCTCAATGGGAAAAACTGGCCTGCCCTCGATCGTTCACCGTGACCGTGACCGGGTGCCGCCCGGAATAGGGATGGATTTTGTGCTTTTCGCCCTTCGCCATCAGACTATCATGCGGGCACATTAATTGAGTTGCGCAGGAGCCGTTCCGCGGCGATTAAATTTTAAGTTGCTATGAATTTGGACGAGGAACAAAAAAAACAGGTGGCGGCGTGGATCAACCAGGGCGAGAAGCTTTCCGCCATTCAGACCCGCATGGACAAGGAACTGGGCTTGCGCCTGACGTACATGGAAGTGCGCCTGGTGGTGGATGATTTGAAGCTCACGCCGAAGGACCCCGACCCCCCGGCGCCCACCCCCCTGCTGGCGCCGGTGGAACCTCCTCCCGAACAACCCGCGCTTGATGCCGCGGCTGGGACAGTCTCACTCACGACGGACCAACTCACGCGGCCGGGGGCGGTGGTCAGCGGCAAAGTGACGTTCAGTGATGGCCAAAAAGCCGATTGGTACCTCGATCAGACCGGCCGGCTGGGACTTGCCTCGCAGACCAAGGGATATCGCCCATCCGCCCCGGACGTTCAGCAATTTCAAACGTTGCTGGAGAAAGAAATCACCAAGCTCGGCCTTTAGATGAAAATCGAGCATGTCGCCTTGCAGGTGCCGGACCCCGTGGCCATGGCGGACTGGTATGTTGCCAATCTTGGGTTTTCGGTCGCCCGTGCCGGCGGCGAACCGGCTCATGCACGCTTTCTTAAAGACAGCGCCGGCTCCGTGATGATCGAGGCCTACCGCCACCCGCGCGCTGCCACCCCCGATTACACCGCCCAGGACCCCCTGGTGTTGCACCTCGCTTTCATTTCGAGCGATGTGGCGGCCGACCGCGCCCGCCTGCTGCGGGCGGGCGCACGCCTGGCCGAAGACGTGTCCACCACCCCTGCCGGTGACAAAGTCCTCATGCTGCGCGATCCCTGGGGTATTCCCATCCAGCTTGTGGAGCGTGCCGCACCAATGGTCTGAGGTTGCGGGGCGCAAGGCAAGCAGCTCAGTTTCATAAAAGACCAGGGGCCTGGCGCGGCCCCTTTCTGGGTTGATGCCTGCCACCCCACTCAAGGGGATGATTTCGTGTTCTCGATCACTACATAGCGCGTGCTGCCGCCGCGGCCGCCGCTCCACACGCGCAGCATCACCCGGGTGTTTTTCAAGTCTTTGCTCAGCCGGATCGCGTCTTCGGCGCTCCGCACCGGTTGACGGTTGATCTCCAAAATAATATCGCCGGGTCGCAACCCTTCGGCCGCCGCCGAATTGGGATCCACATTGGTGACCACCGCGCCCCGCACGCTGGCGGGGATGCCCAATTGTCGGCGCACCTGCCCGTCCAGGTCGGTGACTTCCACACCATCCAGGACATCCTGGGTTGCGGCTTCGCTTTCGTTCCCGGCCGGGCCGCCCACCAGCGCTTCCGATGGCAGTTCATCCAGTGTGGCGGTCAGCGTTTTTTCGCCAGCCTTGCGGCCCACCTCTCCGCGCAGCACTCGGAGCGTCACCTTGGTGCCGGGCGGGGTCTGCGCCACCGCCAACTGCAGGTTTCTCGGGTCGGCCACTTTCTTGCCGTTAACTTCCAGAATGACATCGCCATCTTTAACCCCGGCCTTTTCAGCCGCGCTGTTCGGGGAGACCCCGCCAACCAGCACCCCACCGCTTTCCGCGGGCAGGTTCAATCCCTTGGCCAGCCCGGAAGTGAGCGGTTGAATGCTGATTCCCAAAAAGCCGCGCCGGACTTTGCCCTCAGCCGTGAGGCGGTCCATCACGTAGCGGGCCATGTTGATCGGGACCGCAAAACCCACCCCCTGAAATCCCCCGCTCTTGCTCATAATGGCGGTGTTAATCCCCGCCAACCGTCCCTCGGCATCCACCAGCGCGCCGCCTGAATTGCCCGGGTTGATCGCCGCATCCGTCTGGATGAAATTCTCATAGCCGGTAATATTAAAACCGCCCCTCCCCAGCGCGCTGATGATCCCCTTCGTGACCGTCTGGCCTACGCCAAAAGGATTCCCAATGGCAATCACCAGGTCGCCCACTTCCAGTTTCTCGCTGTCGGCCAGCACCATGGCGGGAAGATTCGTGTTCGCCTCAATCTTCAGCACGGCGATGTCCGTGGCCGGATCGCTGCCTATCACACGGGCTTCATACTCCCGCTCGCCGGTCGGCAAGGTCAGGGCCACTTTGACCACATCCGCGTCTTCCACCACATGGCTGGCGGTCAGAATGTAGCCGTTGGGCGAAACGATCACCCCAGAACCCAGGCTTTGGGCTTTGCGTTCACGGGGGGCGGATTGTCCAAATTCTTCGCCGAAAAACCGCCGCAGCATGGGGTCATTCAGGAAGGGGTGACCTGCGCCGCTACGTTCCTTAATAGTGGTGCTCGTATAGATACTCACCACACTCGGCGCCACTTTCTTCACCATCGGCGCGATGCTGGTGGCCTGTTTCACCTCCCGGCTCAGTTGCGTGTCCTGTATCACCAGTTTTGGCGGAGGATTTGTGCCGCCCTTTGCGGCAGTTTTATTCTGCGCCCAGGCGGTGCCCGGAGCAAGGCCCAGGCAAACCATGGCGATCATGGTTGAAATTGTGATGAAACCTTTTTGATTCATATTCATTTGCGGTCAATCCCTAAAAAAATCGTGAACTGGAACCGGCACCAGATGGTGCCGCGCTCCCTTGGATGCCTGGGCGGACCAAACCGTTCAATCCCGCGTCACCCACCATCAGGGTAAATTCACACGAATTGGGGGTTTGTCAAAGCAGGCGAATCACCCCCGCGGTCGGGGGCAATCCACCGGCGATTCAACTGTCCGCGCGATCGCCTCAGCGTTGCACCCGCGCACTGCCCCCTTTAACGAGCGCTTCAACCTCTTTCAACGAAGCCATCGAAGTGTCCCCGGGCGTGGTCATGGCCAGCGCCCCGTGGGCGGCCCCATATTCCACTGCTTTTTGGGGATCGTTGAACTTGAGAAATCCGTAGATAAGCCCGCTGGCAAAGCTGTCGCCACCCCCCACCCGATCGAGGATTTCCAAATCGGGCCGGTTGGGCGCCTGGTGAAACTGGCCGTCGGCCCAGCAGATCGCCCCCCAATCGTTCCGGGTGGCGCTGCGCACCGCCCGCAAGGTCGTCGCGGTCACCTTGAAATTTGGGAACGCTTTGACCGCCTGCTCTATCATGCTCTGAAACGCGCTCACCTCGATTTTTGAAAGTGCCTCATCCACCCCTTCCACCTCGAATCCCAGGCAGGCCGTGAAATCTTCCTCGTTCCCGATCATCACATCCACATGTCTGGCAATCTCGCGGTTCACCTCGCGCGCGCGGGCCTGCCCGCCTATGCTCTTCCACAGGGATGGCCGGTAATTCAAATCGTAAGAGACGATCACCCCATGCCGGCGCGCAGCCTGCACCGCCTCGATCACCAGCGCAGGCGTGGTGTCGCTCAGGGCCGCAAAAATTCCGCCGGTATGCAGCCAGCGCACCCCCAGCCGCCCAAAAATGTTGTCCCAGTCAAAATCTCCCGGCTTGAGCTGGCTCGCCGCCGTGTGACCGCGATCAGGTATGCCGACCGCGCCCCGCACCCCAAAACCGCGCTCCGTGAAATTCAGGCCGTTGCGCACCGTGCGGCCCACCCCGTCATACGCCACCCACTTGATGAACTCCGTATCCACTCCACCCTGCAAAATGAAGTCCTCCAGCAAACGGCCGATATCATTGTCCGCAAAAGCGGTGCAAACCGCCGTTTCCAGGCCGAAACATCGCCGCAACCCGCGCGCCACATTGTATTCCCCGCCGCCCTCCCACACCTTGAATTCGCGCGCCGTCCGGATCCGGCCCTCGCCGGGATCCAGCCGCAGCATGATTTCTCCCAATGATACCAGGTCATACTTGCACGAGCCCGCCGGTTTTATATTCAAAATAGCCATAGCAATCGTTCGGTTCCGAACCGAAATGTGCAACGAGCCGATCCCACAGACAATTCAAAATGAAATGTTCCTCGCCAGGCCCCCTGGCAGGTTCTGCCTTGCGGTCGCCTGCCAGGCGGGCCAACCGCTCGCCCCACCGTCATTCCTTTTCGACTCCGCGTCCTGGCCTCCCTGCGCGCGGAGTTGCCAAATCGGTTCGTTCTGCTAATGGTTTTAGGTGCAGTTGTTTGTTCAGCGCAGTGAATTGCGTGATCTCTACGAAAAAGTCGCCGCCGGCCAACGGCTTACCGAGGCCGACGCCCTCCGGCTTTTTCAAAGCACGGACCTCAACACCTTGGGTGCCATGGCCGACCTGGCGTGCCGCAGGCAGAATGGCCGCCGCGCGAGCTACATCGTCAATCGTTACATTAATTATTCGAACTACTGCATCCTGAGCTGCCAGTTCTGCTCCTTCGCCCGGAAAAAGCGCGATGCCGATGGGTTTCAACTTTCCATCGAGCAGATGGTGGAAAAAGCCCGGGCGGCCCTGGAAGTGGGCATCACCGAGTTGCATATCGTCGGTGGCCTCCATCCCTCCCTGCCCTTCTCCTACTACACCGGCATGCTGGGCGCGCTGCGGGCGGCCGGCCCCCATCTGCAGCTCAAATGCTTCACCGCGATTGAGATTCTGCATCTCGCCTGGCTGGAACGTATAACGGTGGAGGAAACCTTGCGCAGATTGCGCGAAGCCGGCCTGGATTCGCTCACGGGCGGCGGAGCGGAGATCTTCGCGAAGGAAGTCCGCGAAAAAATTGCCCGGGGCAAGGAATCGGCCGAGGAATACCTGGACGTCCATCGCACCTGGCACCGCCTGGGGGGGCGCAGCACCTGCACGATGCTTTACGGCCACGTGGAATCCCTGGCGGATCGGGTCGATCACCTGCGCCGCCTGCGGGAACTGCAGGATGAGACGCATGGCTTTTGCGGTTTCGTCCCCTTGCCCTATCAGCCGGAGAACAATCAAATCCCGGTTCGCACCCGGCCTACCGGGTTTGACACCCTGAGGACCATCGCCATCAGCCGGGTTTTCCTGGATAATTTTGCGCACCTGACCGCCTATTGGGTCGGCCTCGGCTTAAAGCTGGCCCAGGTGGCCTTGAGCTACGGTGCCGACGACTTGCACGGCACCATCCTGGAAGAACATATTTTCCACATGGCCGGCGCTTCGTCCCCCCAGGCCCAGAGCGAGGCGGAAATGATCAAAGCCATTCGCGAGGCCCGCCTGGTTCCCGTGCGGCGGAACACCTTTTACGAGCCGCTTAAAGTATGGGATGAACCGCCCATGAACCCTTCACCCAACCGGGAGCTGGCGCCCGCTTCATGAACCACGACGACCACGGCCCCATTCTGCGCATGGCCGCCCCGGAGTCCCCGGAGGACATGGCGCGCCGGCTTGAACGTGAGCAACGGGCGGCCCAACGCCAGCGTGAAGGCAGCCTGGAAGAATCCCTGGCCCCGTTTCGGGTCGGCTCGGTGGCTTATTTAAACGCGGTGCCCCTCACCCGTGGCATTGAGGATGAGGTCGTGTTCACCACCCCGGCCAAGCTGGCGGAGTTGTTGCGCCAGGATAGCCTCGACGCCGCGCTGGTCAGTGTGGTGGAGGCGCTCTTTTCCGATCGTTACGACCTCCTCGACGGCGTGGCCATTGCTTCCCTCGGCGAAGTCAAGAGCGTGATCCTGGCTCATCGCCAGCCGCTGGACCAGGTCCGCGAGGTTTACTGCGACACCGCTTCGCTCACCAGCGTCCAACTGCTCAGGGTGTTGCTGGCGGAGCGCGGGTTGCACCCGGAATTCAAGCCGCTGGCCAGCTACAATTTTGCCGAGTTGCCCGATTTCACGCTGCTCATCGGCGACCAGGCGCTGGATTTAAACCTGGGACCGCATCACCATGAGATTCTCGACCTCGGCGCCGCCTGGTACGAACTGACGGGGCTGCCCTTTGTTTACGCCGCCTGGGCGTTGCGCCGGGGATTGGAAAACAGTCGTCTGCGGCGGCAACTGCGCGAGGCCTATGCCTTTGGGCAGGAAACGCTGGACCACATCATTCGCACCCGCACGGAATACACCGAGGATTTCCGCAAGGATTACCTGGGCTGGCACATTCATTACCACCTGGGAAATGATGAGAAGCGGGGGATCGCCCGGTTCGTCGAACTGCTGCGCAAGCACGGCCTGGGCCCGGTCTTCCCGCCCACATACGTCTAGCCGCCTGCCTCTGACGAAGTGTGGCAATCTGCGTGGTATCATGGGTGTGAAACCTGGTCACAAAGAACGTGGCACGGGCCCCATATTTTTTAACCAGCGGTCCGACAATCGACAATTGTAGAACTGTTTAGGTTTCATTTTCCGCATCGCAACAGCGTCTTTTTCAGCCGCAACACCTCGGGTGAGCAACTGCTTTCCACATAACTCACCGCCTGGCTGATCCGGGTCTCGTAGCCCATCTCCAACCGCTCCGCCAGTCACCGACGCTGCACCGTCGTGTTCCCATACAGCCACCACGCCAGCACCTGCTTCTCCAACTGGCAATCGCCAGCAGGCCCTTGTCGCCGGCAACTAGTGTCCTCGCAGTCTCTATAAGCTTTTGCGCATTCATTTGGGGCTGCTCCACTTCCAGTTCCGGATTTCCGGCAGGTCCTCGCCGTTTTTGTCAATGTATTGCTTGTGCTCAATCAGCTTGTCCCTGAGCTGCTGCTTCAGGTAGATGCCCTTGTCGCCGGTCTGCGGCAGCCGGTCAATGGTGTCCATCACCAGGTGGAAGCGGTCCAACTCGTTCAGCACCGTCATGTCGAATGGCGTGGTAATGGTGCCCTCTTCCTTGTAGCCGCGGACGTGGATGTTGCCGTGGTTGGTGCGGCGGTAGGTCAGGCGATGGATCAACCACGGATACGCATGGTAGGCGAAGATCACCGGCTTGTCCTTGGTGAAGAGCTCGTCGAAATTCGTGTCGCTCAGCCCGTGCGGGTGCTCGGTTTGCGGCTGGAGCTTCATGAGGTCAACGATGTTGACCACCCGGATTTTCAGGTTGGGTAGATGCCGGCGCAGAATGGAGACGGCGGCGAGCGTCTCCAGCGTGGGCACGTCACCACAGCAGGCCATGACCGCGTCGGGCGCAGCGCCCTGGTCGTTGCTGGCCCACGGCCAGATGCCGATTCCCTCGGTGCAGTGCTTGACAGCGGCGTCCATCGTCAGCCACTGCGGCGCCGGGTGTTTGCCCGCGACCACGACGTTGACGTAATGCCGGCTGCGCAGGCAATGGTCCATCACCGACAGCAGGCAATTGGCATCCGGCGGAAAGTAAACCCGTACGACGGACGCCTTCTTGTTCACGACGTGGTCAATGAACCCGGGGTCCTGATGCGTAAAGCCGTTGTGATCCTGCCGCCAGACGTGCGAGGCCAGCAGGTAGTTCAACGACGCGATCTTTCGCCGCCACGGCAGGCCGGCGGTCACCTTCAGCCACTTGGCGTGCTGGTTGAACATCGAATCAATGATGTGGATGAACGCCTCGTAGCAATTGAAGAGTCCATGTCGCCCCGTGAGCAGGTAGCCTTCCAGCCAACCCTCGCATTGGTGCTCGCTGAGCATCGAGTCCAGCACGCGCCCGGCGGGCGCCAGAAACTCGTCATTCGCAACGGTCGCGGCGTCCCATTGGCGTTTGGTCGTTTCAAAGAGAGCCGCCAGCCCGTTGGAGAGCGTCTCGTCAGGGCCAAAGACCCGAAAATTTCGCTGCTCCTGGTTTAACTTGGCGACGTCGCGCAAAAAGGGTCCGAGCACCCGCGTGTCGCCCATGCCGCGCACCCCCGGCGACGGCACGGCTTCCGCGTAATCGCGGAAATCCGGCATTCGCAGGTCGCGTAGCAAAATGCCGCCGTTGGCGTGGGGATTCGCGCCCATGCGTCGCTCGCCCTTGGGCGCCAGTTCGGCCAGCTCCGGTTTCAGGCGGCCCTGGTCATCGAAAAGTTCCTCCGGCCGATAGCTCCTCAGCCAATCTTCCAGCAATTTGAGGTGCTCGGGATTGGTGGCGGGGGCGGACAGCGGCACCTGGTGTGCACGAAAAGTGCCTTCCACCTGCAAGCCATCGACTACCTTGGGCCCCGTCCAGCCCTTGGGTGAATTGAGAACGATCATCGGCCAGCGGGGACGGGTAAGGTCGCCGTGGGCGCGGGCCTGCTCCTGAATGTGTTTGATCTGCTCCACCGCAGTGTCGAGCGCCGACGCCATGGCTTCGTGCATCAGCGCTGGCTCGTGGCCCTCGACGAAGATCGGCGTCCACCCGTAGCCGCGGAGCAACTGTTCCAATTCTTCGCGGGTGATGCGGGCGAGGAGGGTCGGGTTGGAAATCTTGTAACCGTTGAGATGCAGGATCGGCAGCACCGCACCGTCGGTGGCTGGATTGAGAAACTTATTCGAATGCCATGCGGTGGCCAGCGGCCCTGTCTCCGCCTCGCCGTCGCCGACGACGCAGGCGACGACGAGACTCGGATTATCGAACACCGCCCCGAACGAATGGCTGAGCGAATAGCCGAGCTCGCCGCCTTCGTGGATCGAGCCCGGGCACTCCGGCGAGGCGTGGCTGGGAATACCTCCGGGAAACGAAAACTGAATAAAGAGCTTTCGCAGCCCGGCTTCATCCTGGCTGATATTGGGATAGATCTCACTGTAAGTGCCCTCCAGATAAGTATTACCCACGACGGCCGGGCCGCCGTGCCCGGGACCGGAGACGTAAATCATATCCAGGTCGTATTTCTTGATGACCCGGTTCAGGTGCACGTAAATGAAGTTCTGCCCGGGGGTCGTGCCCCAGTGCCCCAGCAGCATGTGTTTCACATCTGCCAGCGTCAGCGGCCGCTTCAGCAGCGGATCGTCGTAGAGATAGATCTGGCCGACCGCGAGATAGTTCGCCGCTCGCCAATAGGCGTCCATCTTCCGCAGCAATTCCGGAGCGAGTGTCTTCGTATTCGCTTTCATGTATTAATCCCTTGTTTGGCGGTCGCCTGACGCCGCTTCCTTCATGATTTTAACAATCGTGTCTTCCACCTCCTGGGCCACATGCTCCAGTTGCGGCACATTGAATAGCGCCAGCAGAGCGGTGGGCTTCAAAGTGGCCAGAATAGTCTTCCCGCCCTCCTCGTAAATCGAGATGCGGCAGGGTAGCGCCGTCGAAACGCTCATGTCTTGATCAAGAACCTTCTTGGCCTGCTGTGGC
>JBBQYD010000127.1:0-11665 GCA_038209025.1 Verrucomicrobiota bacterium
ACACGACATTGCGTGGCTTCACGCCGGGCACCCGTTGCACGATGATTTCCTGGGGCACGGGCGTGACCGCCGCGCCCGACGGCAGGGCGAAGGCCAATAGAATAAGGCAGAGCCGTGAAAGTCGTGAACTTCGAGGTGTAGTGTTCATGGTAAATTGCAGTGTGGCGGATCAGCCATCAACTTCTCGGCAAAATGCTTGGTTGCCTGCATCCATTCGAGCAGGCGTTGTCCTATCGCTTCGACACGCTCCGCAATTTCCGGCGCGGCCGACACGTTCACATAGGCATACGGATCCTGCCGCCCATCGTAGAGTTCCTCCATGGCCTGCCGCAGCTTGTTGTAATAATAGCCCATGACAAAATTCCGGCCTGCTTGACCTGGCGACTCTTCAGTTCTGATTGTCATATCAAGGCTTCTCGATGAGGACAAAATACTTCGTCGATCCGACCTTCGCAACATTGGACACGACGTCCAAGCCGGTTCCGGAGGCTGGGATGTTCGTGTAGGTGGTCACCCCGTCGTGGTAGGGCGGCCACGCGGCGATTGGGGTTGTGACATCGGTCGAGGCCACTAAATCGTAATGCTTCCCGGCCCGACTGCCCCATTTGAAGTCCAGGTTCTCGCCGTTCAGGGTGATCTGCAGCACGGGAGGCCAGATTTGCGTGAGCGTCAGGGCGCTGATCGTGCCGCTTGAGTTCAAAGAGTCCGTGATCAGGATCGATCCGAAGTTACGGGCGGTGGCGTAAGTATAGCTGCCCAGAGTCTTCAAAACATCGTCGGACCAGGTGACCTTTCCGAAGTTGTTTACCCCGTTGTAGCCGCCAGCCGGGGTGAAGTCTAACGTGACGGTGATCGTCCGGTTTCCGGTATTGCCATCCGGTCCGTCAACAGCTCCGGCAGTCAGAGGCCCGCCCCACATGTCGAGCTCGCCGGGGGCACTGGTCGCACGGTAGACGATCGTCCCGAGCCCGGTCGTGGCAGCAGTGCCCGAACCGGTATTGGTGAAATCCTTCAAGGTATTTGGGTTATTCTCTTTGGCGAAACCGAGCGAGATCCACGTGCCGGTGGTGGGCGAGATCGTCATGGTGAGGTCGAACAGCCCGTCGGCAGTTTCCCTGGTATCGTCGATGTAGCTGCCGAGATTGAGATATGCCGCCACCCGTGTGGCGAGGCTGACAACGCCATTGTCCAGGAAGTTGGCAGCGGCGACCCAAGTGCTGGAACCTCCCGCCGCGGTGATGCCCGAGTCAAAGGTGTCGGCGGTCGTTCCGTTTAGCGCCACGCCGGTCCCGTCGAAGTTTTGCCTGATAAGGATTTTGGAAGCGCCTGTAGGCGCTGTTGGAATTGGCACTCCCCCACTGACGGCGGGGCTGCCGGTGAGCGAACCGGTGGCGGCCCTGAGTGTTACCTGGAAGAACAGCGTCTTGCCGGAATCCCCGGCTTTCACGGTGTAACTGGTATTCGTGGCGCCCGCGATGGCCGTGTCGCCGGCAGCCAGGGTGCCGTCGTTGCTGCGATACCACTGGAAGGTAGTCCCGCTTTCGGCATCGCCTTCGGCATCGGAATAGTGGTAGCCACCCTGGAGCATCTGGCCAACTGCAGGGGTGCCGGTGATGATGACATTCGTCGCGACGGGCGGGGCATTGGATGGTCCGATCACTGCCCAGGCAGCCGCACCGAGCCGGACGCCGGCGGTGGCCGCCGGGGTTACCTCAAAAATGAGATACTTGCCCAAGTCCTCAGCCACGGGCGTGTAAGTCAGCGCCCCTTGCCCGACCCGCACCTGGCCCTTGCCGAGGGCGATGCCGTTGCCGCCGAAGTAGCTGTCGGCGACGAGGGCAAGGAAGCGGCCGGTCTCGCCGGTGAGCGAAGCGCTTTGCCCGGTGTAGCTGTCGTTATTGGGTGCTTTGCCAAGGGCCTGGTTGACGAGGGCCGGATGCCAGAGGTTGGAACTGCCGAGGCTGAATGCCGCTGCCGAAAGCTGAAGGTTGATCGCGGTGCCGCCGGGCGTGCCGTTGTCGGTGTCGGCCACACTGTCGCGCACGTAGAGATCGAACTGCGAGATCCCACGGTCACTCAGGTCGCCGGTGCTGTGGTCCCACTGGAAATTCCAAATCCGCACCTGTTTAAGCGCATAGCGGGCGCCGAGATCCGCCACAAACCACACCTTGCGATCCGCCAGCAGCGTAGCTTCACCGCCGCTGGGGGTGACCCAGGAAACGCCATCGGCACTGGCCGGCTCGCCCGCCTGACTGCCGTCGAGGTTGAAGAGCGTCTCTCCCGAGACGCTCATGCCGCTGGGGTTGAACAGATTGTCAGCGAGCCGCTGCGCGTTGAGCGAGGTTGAGGTCTTGACCGCGCTTGGCGTCACCACGATTTCACCCGCCACGACCGGGTCACCCGAGTCGAGAACCGCATCGTCGCTGCGATACCAACGGAGGATGCTTGCCCCCTGGGGGTCGCCGTCGGCATCGCTGTAGGCGTAGGATCCGGTGAGCTCGGCGCCCACCTGCGGCGTCCTGGAAACCGAAACCCCGGTAGCGACTGGCGGGTCATTGGGGACGACCGGCGCCGAGGCGGCGCTCGGCACCGGCGTGCCGCTGGGAATCCCGGACAAGGCGACCGGCGTCACTTCGAAGAAAAGGTATCTGGCGGCGTCGGCGGGCTGGACCACATAGCTCTGGGCAGTGGCACCGGAAATCACGGCGTCCCCCGCATCGAAGACGGCATCGGCGCTGCGATACCACTGGAACTGGCTGTCACCCTGGAGATCGTTGTTGGCGTCACTATAGTCATAACTGCCTGTCAGCGTCCCGCCGACCTGCGCGCTGCCGGTAACCTGCACGTTCGTCGCCACCGGCACCACGTTGTTCTCGATCTTCACGAAACCCACCGAATCGGCGATGACCTTGCCGTTCACCCCGGTGGTGGACAGGGTCACCGTGTTGGTCCGGGCCGCCACGAAGCGATAAGTCCCCACCGCGACCGCAAAACCAAAGGTTGACCCCTGCTGCATGTTCCAGGTGACATGGGCGGTGCCGTCGGCATGCGGTATGGTGATGGGCACATTCGAGGCCCGATCACTGCCGGGCTTGTAGAGCAGCGAGATCTGGTAGAAACCATCTTCCGTGATCGGGAGCGTGTAGATCGCCTGGGAGGGCACCGCCACGGTGCCCGTGAGAAAGTCGAACTCAAAGAGGTTGGCAAGTCCGACTGCCGACTCCTGCGCCCAGGTTCCGTTGGTGGAAAAGTGGGCGGCATCCGTGTAATGGATGACGCTGCCGGTGAACTTATTGTTGGCGAGGACAATGCCGTTGGTCGCCGTGCCGCCGGAGCCGACCTCGGCCACGAACGGTGGCGTGATGACCGTGCTGGAGGATTGGTTGCCGGTAATTACCACATTCCAATTACCGCCGAATACCTTGGCGACAGCACTACCTTGGTAGTTGTAGATCCAGTTATCTTTGACCGTGGTGTTGCTGGTGTCCCAGTCAAGATAAACACCGTTCGCCTGACGGCGGGCGACATTGCCATCCGGCTTCTGTTCGTAGCCCCAGACATCATAGAGCCAGTTATTCAGGATGTAGTTCGGCGCGTTGAGATGATTCATCGTGGCAAAGTGAATGCCACCAGCGTCAACCGTGGTCTGCATGCCGTTGTGGATGCGGTTGTATTCCACCACGTTGCCGCCCTGGTTGCGGAAGGCGAAGACGCCGTTGCGAGAGAGGTCGTTGAAATGGTTGTGGGCAATGTAGTTGCCCGGCGACATGGTCATGCTGAACGGACGCGAGTCCAGATGCACCCCGCCACCGTAATACCGGATCTTGCCGCAGTGCTCGACGGTGTTGCGCGTGATCTCGTTGAGGATCGGCGCCACCTTGGCCGCCGCCTCGCCCGGCGTGTAAACCTTCGAGTCGTCCATGTAGGCAAATCGCGCCCCGGTCAGCAACACTCCGCCGCCACCGGAATAGGACACCGTGTTGCGGTCGAAAATGTTGCGCTGGCTGTCCAGGTGCAGCCACAGGGCGTAGCCGCCGATGTTCACGAACCGACAGTTCTTCACCGAACTGTCGCTCGTGTTCTCAAACATGATGGCCGTGTCCGTGCCAACCCGCGGCTCGATGTGGCCGAGTGTGAAGTCGGTGTAGCGAAACTCAAGGCCGTCGAAATTCACATACTGGACATGGGTGCCGGCGTTGACGTCGCCCTTTGCGTTGACGATGCGGTTGAGAAAGGGGGCGACGATGGTCAGCGTGTTTGGATCAACTCCGTTGGTCGGCATGTAGTAAAGCCGTCCGGTGGCGGGATTCAAAAACCACTCGCCGGGCTCGTCCAGCTCGGCCTGAACCCCCTCGATCCAGAACCAACTGCCACTGTCAATTGTGCGGTGCCGCTCGCGGTCGGCGATGTCAATCCGCCCCGTGTTGGCATTCACGCCGGTGACAGTGTTCCATTGATTGAAGAACCGGGATTGGGGAACCATGTTGATCTGGGCGTCGGCGGCGGTGCCCCAGATCGCCTTGATCAGCGCCGGATTGATGATCACATGGTCCATCCCGCCGCCGGTCGCATAGAGAAACGGGTTGGCCTGCGTGACATTAGGATAGCGGGCGCGGACCGCGCGCTGACCGTTGACGAAGAGCTGGCGGAAGTTCCACTGGTTGGTGCCCAGGCCCACACCGGCAAGATCGGTGTGCCAGATGCCGTTTCCGCCATTCGTCCACGTCCCCGTGATCCGCTTGCCGCCGCTCAGCACGACCGTGGCATTGGTCGCCACCTTCCACGTGATGGGGAACGCTGCGGTGCCGGAATCTTCCGGCCGCAATTCCAGCGGCGCACCCATTTGATAAGTTCCCGCGGCGAAGATCACCTCCACCGCGTTGCTCAGGCCCGCCTGAATCAGCGACCGAACCAGGGCCTGCGCCCCCTGTGGGGTCGCTACCGGTTGCGCCTGGGTCCCGGGGTTCGCGTCATTGCCACCCGGGGCGACGTGAAGCTCGGTAGCTGCGGAAAGGAGCGCGGGCAGGAGAGCCAGCGCGGCGAGGAGGATCCGTTTGTGATATCTGGAGTTCACGTAAACTTGCGAGACTTGATTCGGTTTGGGATGTCGCCTAGGGAGAATGGTTTGGGTTTCTATTTACTGCCCACCACCCCGATCCACTGCCGGTGAAGCTCCATCAGTTCTTCGCCAATCTCAGGCTGTTCTTGGAGTTGGTTGCCCTTCTCCTCAATGTTCTTCTCCAAGTTCACGAGTGTTAGAGGGTTCTCACCCTTTCCGATCAACTTCCATGGCCCCTTGCGAGCCGCCCAGGAATCCCCGGAAAGCCAATGCAGACTGCGATGAACTTTCTTGGTGTCGCCCTGCAAGAGCGGCATGATATTGATGCCATCAAGGTGGTGACCTTCAGGAGGCGTTGCCCCGGCAAGCTTCGCGAATGTCGGAAACAAATCCATGGTCATCACCGTTTCCCTATTGGTCGCTCCAGCGGCGATCACGCCGGGCCATGAAGCGATGAATGGCACTCGGTGGCCTCCCTCGTTCATGCTCCCTTTTCCTCCTTGCAAGGGGCCATTCGCGGAGATTCCGCGCGGCGGAGCGGCGCCGTTATCTGAACAGAAAATCAGCAGCGTGTTCCTCTCCAGACCATATCTGCGCAACGAATCGGTGATTGCCCCAACCGACTCATCCAGAATTTCGATCATTTTTTTATAGGTGGCCGCCGGAGACTTCTTCTT
Source organism: Verrucomicrobiota bacterium (assembly GCA_038209025.1). Lineage (GTDB taxonomy): Bacteria > Verrucomicrobiota > Verrucomicrobiia > Limisphaerales > UBA8199 > JBBQYD01. The sequence goes on from JBBQYD010000127.1 coordinate 5,737, forward strand.
GCTGGCATCTCGTCCTTGCCAAGGGTCGTGCGGTGCCGCGTGAGACAGGTAGAGGAAGAAAGGCTTATCTTTGTTCCGCCCGATGAAATCGGTAGCATACTTGGTGAGCAGGTCCGTGGTGTAGCCTTCCTCGTTTTTGATTTCGCGGTTGTTCCACCAATCGAGTTGCTTCAAGCCGTAGCCCGCGACGTGCGTGTGGTAATCCACGTTGCCACCCATGAAGCCGCGAAATTCATCAAAGCCATAGTTCATGGGATGGAAATTGAAGTCGTAACCCAGATGCCATTTGCCAATGAGGGTGGTGCGATATCCGGCCTGACGGAGCAATGCCGGCAAGGTCAATTCGTTGGTCGAGATGCCCCACGCCCAACGCTGCGCCGGGTTCTTGTTGCGTTGCTCACGGAAGATGGGCGAAAGCTCCTCGTCAACGACCCACGCGCAGCGCTGCTGATAGCGTCCGGTCATCAACGCCGCGCGCGTGGGCGAACACATTGCGCCGTTGCTGTGAAAGTCTATGAGGCGCACCCCGCTGGCGGCAAGGCGATCAATGTTCGGCGCCTTGACCTCCGCGTTGCCGTAGCAGCCGAGCGATCCGAAACCGAGGTCGTCCGCCATAATGAGAACGAGGTTGGGCTTCGTATCGGACGCTTGCAGCGTGGCCAGCGGGGCCAGCAGCAGGGCGCAAAACGAAAGAAAGGATACTCTCTTCATTCGATGTTTCGGATCATTTGCGGTGTTCGGAAATAACCTCCCGATGCTCATAGCTTCTCTGCTTTCACCGCCTTCACTTCGCCATTGATGCGGACTTTGACTCCGCGCGGCTCGGTCGAAGCAATTCGATAGGTTGTGACTTTGCCGCCCTTCCATGCCATGTCCACGGTGAAGTTGCCGCGGGCACGCAGGCCGCGCACGCTGCCGGTCGGCCAGGCCTTGGGCAGCGCGGGAAGCAGTTGAAGTTCGTCGTTCTGGCTTTGCAGCAGCATTTCCATGATGCCGCACGCGCCGCCGAAATTGCCGTCAATCTGGAACGGCGGGCAGGAGTCCAACAGGTTGGGATAGGTGCATTTCGGGCTGAGGAGGAACTGCAAGATGCCGAAGGCGTGGTCGCCCTCGTGCAACCGCGCCCAGAGATTGATGCGCCAGGCTGTGCCCCAGCCCGTCGCCTTGTCACCGCGAAGCTCCAGAGATTTTTTTGCCGCGGCCGCCAAGGCGGGGGTGGTGTTCACGTCAATTTGCGGGCTGGGAAACAGCGCGTAGAGATGCGAGACGTGACGATGATGGATTTCGGGAACCTTGAGATCCCAGTCCTCGAGCCATTCCTGCAACTGTCCGCTGCCGCCGATTTGCGGCGGCGCCAGCCGGGCGCGGGCAGCGGCCACTTCCCGGCGGAAGGCTTCATCCACGCCCAGCGTTTCAGAGGCGCGGATGCAGTTGGCAAAGAGGTCCCGCAAAATTTGCATATCCATCGAGGGCCCGGCGCAGACGGTGATATTGCCCGCACGATGCGGGTTTTCCGGCGAGAGGGAGGGACAAGTGACGAGCCAGCGGTTTACCGGTTCCTCGACGAGCGTGTCGGGGAAGAACAGCGCCGCGCTTTTCATCGCGGGATAAATCCGCTGGAGATATTCTTTGTCGCCGTTGAACTGGTAGTGTTCCCAGAGATTCTGGCAGAGCCACGCGCCGCCCGTGGGCCACATGCCCCAAGTCGGCCCGTCAATCGGCGCCGTAGCGCGCCACAGATCCGTGTTGTGATGCGTCACCCAGCCGCGCGCGCCGTAGTGGATTTTTGCGGTGCGTGCGCCGGACTCCATCAGTTCCAGGACCATTTGCGTCAGCGGTTCCACGCATTCGCCAAGGTTGCCCGGCTCGGCAGGCCAGTAATTCATCTCGGTGTTGATGTTGATGGTGTATTTGCTGTCCCACGGCGGCGTCAGCGAATCGTTCCACAACCCCTGCAACGTCGCGGGCTGGCCGCCGGGGCGCGAACAGGAAATCAGCAGATACCGGGCGAACTGGCAATACAGCGCGGCGAGTTGTGGATCGTTGCCGCTGGTGAACTGGGCAATTCGCTGGTCGGTCGGCAGCTTCATCGCGTCCGTCTCGCCGAGGTTCAGTTCCACGCGGCGGAACAGTTTCCGGTAATCGGCGAGGTGCGCGGCCAGCAACGCGTCCGGTTTCTTTTGGGCGGCGGCGGCAAGCTGCCGTTTCGTGATGCCGGCCGGATCGCCACCGACATCGCGATAGTTCTTGTAGCTCGTCGCGGCGGCGATGAGTAGCGTGGTGGAATCCGCGTTGGCGACGACGACCTCGTGAGCGTTCGTTGTCGTTGTCCCGCCTTGGGCCAGCACTTGGAGACGGGCTTGAAATTTCAGCGCGCCCCTGATGCCGCGCGCCTCACGATTCGCGCCGTCGATCACGAGTGAATTTCCGGCTTCGGCGGTCACGGTGGCCTTCTGCGGCGTGCGCAGGGCGGCGGTGAACGAAATGCGCCCCGGTTGGTCAGCCGTAAGCCGGACGACGATGACCTGATCCACAGCGCTGGCAAAAACCTCCCGTCTGAAATGAACCCCGTTGGCCGTGTAGCTCACGCTGGCGACGGCGGAATCCAGGTTGAGATCGCGCCGGTAGTTCTCGATCGCGGCGTTGGCCGGAAACGCGAGGAACAAATCGCCCAGCATTTGATAGGGCATTTGCTTCAACGGCACCGCCATCATCTTCTCGCCAATGAGCTTGTGCGCGGCTTCATAGTCGCCGTCAAAGATCAGCCGGCGCGCTTCCGGTAAGGCGGCGAGCGCATTGGTGTTGTTCGGATCGTAAGGCCCGCCCGCCCAAAGCGTGCCTTCGTTGAGTTGGATGCGCTCCTGCTCCGCCCCGCCGAACACCATCGCACCGAGCCGTCCATTCCCCAGTGGCAGCGCCTCGTTCCAATTGGTCGCCGCCTTGGGATACCACAGGCTCAATTTGGCTTCCGCTGAAGTCACCGCTTGCGTCAGGTCGGCGAACGCCGGCGTGGCAAGCGCCGCCAGCAGCAGGGCGATGAACATTGTGAGGGTGTGTTTCATGGCTGTTATTAAAAGCAGGATGCTAGTTCTTGGCATTGCTCATGACTTTTCACAGATTCTGGCGTCTGTTACGAGGCGCCTTGCCTCCATTCCCCAACGTATCAAACACCGCCTGCAACGATTTGCGGGCGGCGGCTTCCTTCTCCGGATACTTGTTCTCGTTGGGTGGAGCTTGATCCTCCCACAGTTTGACGACCCGCCGGAGTTGATTCTTATTGTCAAGCATGTATTCACTGTTCCTGACTTGCCGATCTTCGAGGTTCTGAATATGAACCCACTGCCGCAGAGGGCCGGCTTTCCCGAGAAGTTGAGGCGCAAAGCTTCGACCATGAATTCCCGCCTCGGGCATTGGCGCTCCCGTCAACTCACAGAGCGTTGGAAAAAGGTCGGAGAAATCAACGAGGTCATCGCACTGGGCCCCTGCCTTGATGTGGCCGGGCCAGCGCACAACGAGTGGAACATGGGTGCCCCTGTCCGTCATGGTGCCCTTGCCCCCGCGGAGCCGCTTGCCGTCTCCCCACTTATTGACCAGATCCCGGTCCGTTCCATTGTCCGCGAGGAAGATTACAATGGTGTTGTCCCCAATGCCTAGGTCGTCCAGCGTCTGCATCATGATGCCGACTTGCTTGTCGAGATAGGCCACCATGTCCGGGAAATACTTCGGATCGCCCTTCTGCCCAATGATCTTCTCCCGGTAGCTCTGGTCTTTGCTGTCCGGGGTTGGCTCCCATGGGAAGTGCGGCAGGCAGGTGGCATAGTAGGCCAAAAACGGGTGCTTTTTCCCGGCCTGGGATTTGATGAAATCGAGGTAGAACTCGAGATCCACATCGGGGCCGTAGCGCTCCTCGATCTGATCGGCGATTACCGTTCCATCGCGGATGAGGTAGGGCGTCCAGTAGCGGGTCGTCTTCTCCCCTTTGTCGTCGAAGATTCGCCAGGTTTGATAATGGTCGAAGCCGAATTCGTTAATGGTATTATGTTTATGCAAAAGCGACATGTGCCATTTGCCGACCAGCTCCGTCGCGTAGCCTGCCTGCTTGAGCTGACGAGCGAAACTGGGTTGGTCAGGATGCAGATACACGTCTTCCTTTTCCCGGGTATCCAGGACGGTTTTCAGTCCGTTTTTGAACGGATAGCGGCCCGTCAGCAGCGAGGCACGCGAGGGGGAGCAGTAAGGATTGGAGAAACAGCGGGTGAATCTCATGCCTTGGTTTGCCAGCTTGTCGAGGTTGGGGGTTTTGTGTGATGTCCCTCCGTATGCTGACAAGCACTCAACCCCCAGGTCATCGGCAAGGACGATAACCATATTGGGCTTGGTGGTTGGGTTGTCTAAGGCGACTGCCGAGAAGCAAAAAAAGGTCGCTGCCACAAGAGCGGTCAATGTTTGTGCAAGTTTCATTGCGGTGAGCAATCTGAAGGCCGGTTGGCATCAAGGTTTCTCGATCAGGATGAAAAACCTGGCTGCGATGTTCGGGTAAAGCGGAGCCGGCAGCAGGGCCAGCGCGGCGAGGAGAACACCGAAAGCGGCGCGGCACTGCAAAATCGGTGAACGCATAGATTAAGTTTTCTGCGCGGCGGCTCGTGGTCAAGGTTCCGGCAGCGCATCGGCCAGTTTGAGGTAGTCCGGGTCGGTGGCGGTGGTGGGAAAGTTAATCACGGGATTGACGGTCGGGCTGGGCCGCTGGGTGCGGGTGTCGTCCGCGTTGTAGTCGCGGTTGATCTTCGGCAACACTGTCCCGCGCCACTTCCAGATCTCAGCGTGGCCATCCATAAACGAGAACGTGGCCGCGCCGCTGTGGCGGGCGGAGGGGGGATTCCAAAAAGCAGCCGTCGCCCGCGAATTGACGCCCATCGCTCCATTGTCAATGCTGATCTGGTTTTCCTCGCCGAAGACAAACACCCGGGAAGTGTTTTTGATTTCGGCCTCCTTCTTAACCATGCGGGCATAGGCATCGGTTATGCCATAGCTGTTATTGAGTTGGACCGAGATGGCATAGCTGCGGTTGTGGGGCACCGTCACAACTCCGGCGCGAGGCACGAAGGCGCGGCTGGCGGCGCACCGGTAAATAGCCGGCGACTTATTGTAGCTGAACATCACGCCCGTCAGTATGTTGTTATCGTAATCTATCGTCCAGTTCTGCACGTTCCCCTGAATCCAAGCCTTCGGTCCCGCTTCGGTGCCGGGCGAGCCGTTGTCATTGTTGGCCAACTTGGAGTCGTTATCACCCGTATACATGGTGTAAGCCAACTGCAACTGCTTCAGGTTGCTCAAGCAACGGATGCCTTGCGCCTTGGCCTTGGCCCGTGACAGCGCGGGCAGCAACATGGCGGCAAGAATCGCGATGATGGCGATCACCACCAGCAGTTCGATAAGGGTAAAGGCACTCTTCTTGCAATTTCGTTTCACAGTCATTGTAAAATGTTTTCAACTAAACCGCCGACGCGGGCGGCCACTCCGAACCGCGCCGCGCAGACGGAACCCAATCACTCATTCCTCTCAAGCAAAACTGCACGTCCGCTTGAAACCCATCCGACTCAATACGCCCAGAATCTCAGGAACTTCTGCGGCGTTTCCGGTTCAATCGGGACGTTGAGAATCAAATTACCGCCCGTGCCCGCATTGGTTGACTGGTTCTGCCAGTTGATCGTCGGCGTGAGGTTCGTTGTTGATTGCAGGACGTAGTTGAAACCCGAGACCGTGGGCACCGAAACCACCAGGTTCGTTCCGGAAACCGTGACCGGCGCAATGACCGGCTGCGCGGGAGTTGAGCTGACGACTTCCAAGCTGCCCGAGCCGGTGATGAAAGGTGCGCCAGTGGTGCTGTTATACACGCCGCTTGCTTGCGTCACGCCGTTCAAGATGACCG
>JBBQYD010000128.1:0-11637 GCA_038209025.1 Verrucomicrobiota bacterium
TACGCCACCTTCGTATCTGCAAACGCAACTGCAAATCAGCCCGGGCGGTGCGTTCCTCGCGATTGCGCCCGGTTTCAATTTTGGGGGTGGCGCGGCGTTCAACGTGAACCTCGGCGCGAATGGATACGCCACGAATCTCAATGGCAGTTTCAGCCTCGCCAACGCCACGAAACGGGCGCCTATGATGCAATTTTTGCGATGCTCAACGCGTGCGCCTATTCGTTTTCGAAATCGCCGGTGCATTTGGAGGAGTTTGAAAGATGGATGGCGAAGGCCACCTGGACGAAAACCACGGCGCTGGCCAGTTTGCGCGCCACGGTCTTGCAGCAGATCAAGGAACGAGGCAAGGCGGAGGTGGTGCCCTACAGCGCCTCGTTCTCGCTGGCGAAGGATTTGCTCAAGCCGGGGGAATGCCTTTGCTGGGAAACAGTCATACATTCCAAATTTGTGGCGGTCGCGTCTGAGCTGATCGTCCAATCCAAAGTCTCCGACCTGTCGGGACGAATAGCTGAGATTCTCAAGCTCTGGTGGAGTGAGTGGAAGTATGGCGTGGGCGAGGACCTGCTGCCGTATTATTGGTTTACGGTCGATCTGGTGAATGACACCTGGCGGCCAATGCCAACGACGAAAATATTGCCCAAGGAACAATGGCTCTTTGGCGATCCGTTCGCCTCTTACATGTCCCAGGTGCGCTGGAATGAGCCGCTGGCCCGGTTCGCCGTGGCCTCGGCCATTGCGGCTCCGCAGTGCCCGAAGGACCGGCAGCGCATTGCCGGGGTAGGCCGGCGCATGCTCGAAAGCCTCGACCACGCCCATTTGCACTGGCTTTACGATCCGGATGGAAAGCAGTTGTTGCCGGAAATCAGCTACTACGGGCAGTGTTTGAGCAGCGAGGTGCCCGGATCGTTTCTCACGGCTTACTGGAAGGGGCGAAAGGAAAAGCTGTGGTGAGAACAGTAGAGGGGGAGGCGGAAGGCTGCAATAGCGAACGTCACAAGGCATCGGCAGAATCTCTCCTCCCATCCACGATCAAACGTAATTGTTTTTGCTCCCAGTGCTTTGGCGGCCAGCGCCGGGTTCTAAGCGCCCTTACAGTTGCAGGTAGGCTGTATCTTGCAGCAAGGTCTCCTGCATGTTCCATCTAATGGTGTTTAGCCGCTATGTAATGACCAAGGGCCATGAGCGGGCGGATTTTGCGGCGTGTAACGCACATCCTTTTCCACACTTTCTAACGGGCATCCAATACGGGGTCAGGAAGAACGGCTTCTTCAGGCAGTTTGCTTGTGCCGTTTGCAGAACCCAGCACTTCCAGTCGCAGGGGGTCGCGTGTGAAGGTCACCATCCCATGAGCCAAGCCCTGAGTTGAATCAATGAAGAACGGAGCAGGCTTTCCCGCAACCAGAACTTGCTGGATACCCTGCCGGGCTCCGCCGATAAAAACTGCGTCCCGCAGACCGGCCGGACCTTGTATGGTAAGGACCAGTTTTCTTGCCTCGCCGTCCCATGCTTCGGAGATTCTTTTGCCACCCCAAAGATGAAACAGCGCATTGTCAGGTGCCTGCCGCAAACAATAGAGCTGGAGACTTTGTGCAGCGACCTCGATTTCACTCAGGGTGTCCTCGAGCTTGCTCCCCTTGCAGACCGTGGCCCGCCGTTGGTGGACATTGAAAACCGCGTAATCCCTGCCCGGATTGATGCCCAGCGACTCCGGTGAATGGAGTTTCAGGGTGGTTTTCTGGGCCTTTAGGCTCATGTTGGCGACGGGGATAAGCCAATCGTCCCAGACCTTATTGTGGTAAACGCTCGCGTAGGTTTCGGGCGTCGTAGCCCCGAAAAGTTTGCTGTAGTCCGCGAAAGAGAAGGATTTAGACTCATATAAACCGAAGTAGTATTGGGCTAGGTTGTAGGTGCGAACCAAAAGAGGTTCGAGCTTGCTAACACCAGCGGCGTATGGAAACTTCTTCGCGAATAGCCGCCAATCTATTTGGGTGTACTGTCCTCCGCCGGTGAGCAGGTCGTAGTTATAGGCTAGTGCTGCGGCACACCGTTGCCCTTCGTCATCGCCCGGCCATATCAATCCCTGCGCGGGCAGGTTCCGGATCGCTCCTATGTAATTGTTCCAATAGTCGGCCGGGGGACCGAAGGAATATCCCTCGCCAAAAAGTTGAGCATCAAAATCGCAAATTACGGGAAGGATGAAAGCTCTAGTGCAGTGGCTAATGAGAAGGGCGTGCGGGCACTTGCTCAACAGCAATTGCCGGCGGCGCCAATTCATTTCGTGAAGCTCGATGAGGCAGTCGTACACCGGCCGGGGGTGACCGTGTTCGCGCCAAAGACTGCAGTTTGAGTACGCCAGGTTGTCATCGAGGTAAATGCCATCGACAGCGAAACGCTCCATCATACGCCCAATGGTAGCGAGCCGGTATTCGGCCAACCCATTTGGGGAGGAAAGGCAGGTGGCGACCAGCGCACAGAAGGGGTCCATCTCTGCCGTGTAGCGGCCGCCGTAGTTGAAGCCCTGCCAAAGGGGCCACTTGTTCTGCGCTTTCAAGGCCTGCACGCCCGACGCGCTGTCATACAGGAGATCAGCGTTTTCTGTCCAAAGAAAGAGCATTCCCAACTCGTGTACCTTGTTGATAACTCTCTCCAACTCGCCGGCTGGCGGACGGGGCTCGCCGGGAGTGCCGAGGCGATGCATCTGAAAGACCGTGAATCCCCACTGTGCGACCTGGGCCAATTCCTCATCCGATGGGTAGGGGAATTTGGCATCGCCGATCCAGGTGAACACACGGAAATCATGCATTCGCTGGTGAGGCACTCGATTGGGAGCCAGGCTGATCCCCGTCCGGAACTTGAACTCCTCACCCGCCTTGAGGAGATAAGGCTTATCCCCGGCAACGACGTGAACAATGTACTGACGCATGGACGCGTGCACGACACCACGGCTTTTCTCCGCGACTTGAATGACAGCGCTATCCAGGTTCGTGCGGCTTAAGTGAGTAGCCCCAACATCGGTGAAAATCGCGAGCGCGGCTTTGGAGTTAAAGAGACCCAGGCAGGAAGTGAGCGTGTTTAGTCTAACGGTCTGGCCCACTTCTGGCAGACCTCCGCGCGCGGCCCCATCCCCGTGCTCGTCTCGGCGCTTATGAATGTAGTTGCTAAACGGCCCTCGCGCGGAGAACTCACAGAAAATAGCATTTGTCACTTGGAAATCCGAACGCGGCATCAACTTCACTTCCGTAACGACTACGCCGTCATTGAAGAAAGTGTGGAGCAGAGAGTAATCCAACTCCGGTCCGTGTTGAGCAGGATCGCGTAAAACACCCCGAGCCTGGAGGACAATCTTATCCTTACCTTGGCTGAGAACGGTCAGTTCGCAGGAATTTAACGAGGAAGCCAGGTGGTATTGGTCAACGTGGATATCGGCAGGGCGCGTGCTTGAGATCACTTCCTCGCCTTCGTGGACCACACGCAGGGCGTTGATCGCGCCGGTTGCCCGCTCAATGCCATACGCAAAGGTTGGCCCATCGACAATGAAACCAGAGGTATTCGTGGAGAGAGTGAGCTCTTCTGGCGGAAGCGGCTTGAACAAGGCCGAACGGATCGTTTGGCTTGGTCCCTGACCCGCTTTGGCATCGGCGGTAATTGTCAAAGTGACCAAAGGCAAAAGGACTGCCGCCGTAAAGCCCCCGAGTATACCGCTCATTTTGGAATCGTTTCCTTTGGTGTTTCCATTCGAATTCGGCCGTCAAAGGTCATCGTAACCCGCCCCGGTAACTCGAAAAAAGGAAAAACGAGTGGGCCCCCTAACGTCGAGTTCTATCGTCCGCTCGCTCGTATTCGAGCAGTTGGTGTGCGAGAAGGACCAGTCCACCAAATTTGTGGAGCGCTGGAGCCAATAACGCCGAAAAGGCTCGCCTTCGAAACGCAGACGCACCACAGGCGGGGCGTTGGACGAAGTCCCTGCAGGCTCCCATTCGATTCTTAGCGGGGGGGCCATTCCGAGGGAAGGTGAATTGGTGATGGGCAGTTTCCACACATCGTTCCACAGATTGCCCGCGACCATCCAGAGCGCGTTGCTGTAAACGAAAACGCTGCTTGCGTGGCGGGCGGGCCATGGCGTGTTCTCAAGCTGAGACCACGCAACACCATCCGCCGAGGACCACACGTCATTCAAGTTGCGATCATGGAACCCCTCCAAAACCCACATTCGGTTGTCAAATACCGCGACGTCATGGTACTGACGTGGCTCCCAAGGGGCATTCAGCAGCACGTTTGTCCAGTTCAGGCCGTCGGCCGTGCTCCAGACCTCATTGTAGTAGTTTCTGGAGGGTTGCTGCGGTGTGTCGTAAGTTCCGCCCCCCACCAACCACATCCTGTTCTTGAATACCACACTCCCCCCGATCATGCCGCGCGGCGTCCACGGCGCATGTTCAAGCACTCGCGTCCAGTTCGTACCGTCCGTCGTGTTCCACACGTCGTTGTAGAACATTTCGTTGGTTGGCCCCTGTTTAATGAACTGAGGCAGTTTCTGACCGCCCATGACCCAGATCTTCCCGGCGAACGCGACTGTGTGATGGAGCACACGGTTTCCCCAGGGAACATTCGTGGAAGCTACAACCCAGTTGGTGCCGTCGGACGAATGCCACACGTCATTTTGGTAATGGCCACTGTTGGCATCACCTCCCACGACCCACATTCTGCCATCATGGACAACATAGCCCGCTGTGTGTCTGGGTTCCCATGGCGCTTTTCCCAACGACGCCCAAGTGCGTCCATCTGCTGAACTCCAGACATCGTTCATCGTATAAGGAGCGGGTCGCGAGCCTGGAGCCCATCCTCCCAGAAGCCACATCTTACCGCCGAAGACCAGGGCGCCGGCCCCATCCATCTGCGGAAACGACGCTTGCGTGGTCACGGACACCCAAACCGCTCCCGATGGCCGATAGTCGCCACCCAGAGCGGTGATTTCAGCTGCGCTGACGGCCCGGTTCCAGATCCGGACTTCATCTATTTTGCCTAGCCATGGAAAAGGGTAGGCGGCCAACGAACCCCGGCCGATGGTCAGCGGAGCACTCGCGCCGATCGCACCCGCGTAGGCAATGCTACCCCTGAGAACGCCGTCGATATACAGCCTCACATTGGTTCCCGAGCGGAGCAGCAAGACGTGGTGCCACGCTCCATTAGCGAATTCGCCCACTGAGCCAGCTCGGACAGCGTGCGTCCCGCCCCCATTCCAATACACCCAGATTCCTCCAGCGTCGTTGAAGTTGAAATCCAGGTTTGCGCCATCGACGGATCCAAAACTCAACGCATGCATTCGCTGTTGAGCGGCTGAAACCTCCCAAAACGAAATCGTGAAGTCGCCAGAGTTAGTGAATGCAAAACCGTTTACAACAATGCGATCATCCACCCCATCGAATTGGTATGCGGCATTCGTGGCTCCGAAACGATCCGTCCCTGGCGTGGCACCAAGAACAGACCCGTGCTGATTGTTCCCGCTGGCGTCCTGACCGCCGCCGTTCAGCTTGTACCACCCCGCCAGAGCGGAATCGTCCGTGCAGTACAAAGTGCCTCCTTGAACGCTGCCTTGCAGGCAGCACGCCACGAGCCAGGTCAGCATCAGACCCAAACATAGGCGACGACAGTTTGGATTATAGAGCATAGGTCGCATCGGTAAACACACAGCGGCCCCAATTAAGATCCGGTTCCCCGGATCCAGAATCGGCCGGGCGGCTGCAATTTGTGTTTGGGTCCCAGGTCAGTTTTAGGGCACCACAACCTTGTAGAAACGCGTTCCGGTGGCCGGGGTAGTTGTGTCGATGAAGAGATGAGGGTTGTTGGTCAGTTCAAACGTGGAAAGCGCGGTCCAATTCGTCGGATTCAAGTTGGTCGCGTATTCAACCCGGTAAAAGGAGCCAACATCTCCTTGAATACTCAAGCCGGCATAGAGACTCAGGTTATACGTGGCCGGTTGCACTTGGGATGGCGGCGCCACCTCCATGCGGATATTGTCATAGGTCGCCGTCCCGGTGCGTGAGCCGATCAAAACGTCATTCACCACACCTGGAGCGGGGGCGCTACCAATTGCCGGCGTCCACATTGGAACGGTTTGCGCTGTCGACCAGGGCCCATTGTCGGTTACATCCCTCCAAGTCACGGTGTAGGTCTTGGCGCCCATCTCGACGCCGATCTTGACCTCCTGCACGTGCCCAACGACGTAGGCGTTGGTGCCGTTGTTGAAGAGAACCCATTCCGGCTCAGTCGGGCGTGCCAGGTAGTAGATATCTGTGCCATCCATCATTATACCCACGGGTTGCGCGCCGCTCACGGCGTTGGTCGCAGAGATTGAAAACATGCTCCTTCCGCCGTCCGTCGACCACAGGAAGCTGGTGTAGAAGTCAACGCCGGGTTGGTTGGTGTAGGCTTCCATGGCGTAATAAGCGTCGTGCCTGTAATCCCCGATTGACCTTGCGGCCTGCGCTCCCGCCAGGCCCCCTGAGATGACCTCCATTACGGAGCCTGATGCGGTATAGCCTGGCCGGAGCCAACCGCTCTGCCCGTCTCCGCCACCGACTGAGCTTGGTTGGAGCGGCCCAACGTTATAACCGGGTTGCTCAAAATCAATGAAGACCTGAGCGGACGCCACGCAGGTGAATAGAAAAGCCGCCGTGGCAGCGAGACTTCTTAGTGTATTTGTATTCATGGTTGGATTTGGAGGGTGACTCCAGTTATGGTTCAGTGGTGGTGGAAAAAGTTTATCAGCGCGGCTTCGCAAGTCAATAAGATTCACATTCGAAAATTTTCGTCGCGCAAGTGGCTGAATTGCAGGAGGGCAGTTTCCAAAAAGCTGCAAAAGTGGCTGGAGTGAGATGGCCTATTCCCATCGCAATGAAGATGTGCATAGTTGTTTGGCGTTACTACACGACGCGGAAGAAAAACGGGAAGGAACATCGCTACTGCAGTTTGGTGGTGAACCGGCGGACGGCCAGCGGACGGGTGGTGCAATGCCACGCGTTGTATCTGGGCGAGATCAATGACAGCCAACAAGAGGCTTGGCGCAAAACAATTGAGGTTTTCGAAGAGGGCCAACCTCTCCCGCGTACGGTCGCCTTGTTTCCTGAAGAACGGATCGGGACCGTAGCTGATGAGGACATCGTACGGATTCGATTGAACCAGCTTTCGCTCCACCGCCCGCGGCAATGGGGCGGATACTGGCTAACGTGTCAACTCTGGGAACAATTGGGCACGGATCAGTTCTGGGCCCAGCGCCTGCCGCCCAGTCGCAAGGGAACGCGCTGGGATTGGGTGTTGCAGGTCCTGGTGGCCTATCGGTTGCTGGATCCGGGAAGCGAGTGGCGCTGGTACCGGCATTGGTTTGAGCACAGTGCGATGGCCGATCTGTTGGGCGCGGGTCTGGAGCTGGCCGAGATCCACAAGCTCTATGAGTGCCATGAGCGTTTGCTGGAGCACAAGAGGGAGTTGTTCACGCACCTGACGGACCGATGGAAGGATTTGTTCCACGCCCGCTTTGAGCCGGGACAAGCGACCTGACTGCGCACCGGTCGTCATCGCGCTGATCGTCACGCCGGAGGGTTGCGGCGGGAAACTCCGCATCCAAGCGCTGGAGAAACTTCAGGAACTCCTGATGGCGATGGCGCGCATAGCTTTGGCCTGATGACATATTACAAATCGATAACTTCTTTCGCCCCTCAAAAATTGCCGGGACGAAGTAGCCGTTGGACGCATGTCTCCAACCTGCTGAATGAAAACCGGCGTCCAACTTGTGTCATCAGTTGGTTGGGACTTACAAGAGTGGCCTTCACGGCATCGCCTCCAGCACGGCGTCCAGCGACAGCAGCCGCTCCATTACGTCCATCGGACGGTAGAAGTACTGCAGCTCCGCCTCCCACCCGAGACGCGAGTCAGCCCGGACCAACCGGAACGCCTCGGTGGTGGCCTTCAGTTCTTCCGCCGCGATGCGCCTCATCCCAGCGGTGTCACCGGCGTCGCGTGCCTTGTAAAACTCCATCGCATTGGCGTAGGCCCGGTACGTGTAGCCCACCATCCACGCCACGCCGAGATCGCGTTCTGCCAGGCGGCGTCGGCCGTTTGGAGCCTTTTGCGCGGCCTCCTTCAAATCGTTCAGGCCGTCATCCCAGCGATCGCACAGGTGACGCAGTAATTGAGCCATCTTGTCCGGGCCGTAGGGGGGCGCCCAGTGGAGGTAATCGTCCTTCGAGTTCAACAGCGACGCCCGGCCAAACGGCGGCGGCACATCCCGGCGATAGAGCGGCAGCGATGGTCCGTGTTGCAGCGGCCCGGAATACATGTCGGCGGTGTAGGGAAATTCCTCGCCAAACGCGTTGCTCAACTTGGTCCAGCCGCGCACAGCGCTGTCCACCGCGTCCGGCCCGTAACGCCGCGCCGCCACCCGGCGTAGCACGGCGTCCTCGCTCAACTGCGGGTTCCATTGCTGCACGGCGAACGCCTCGGTGTTCGGCGACGGATAGCTGCCGATAGTCCAGGTGGCCATTGCGCCGGTGACGCCAGCGTTCCGCATGGCCTGCGCTTTGCGTGCCAGCAACGCCGGCACCGGAATGAACGGCACTGTGCCGCATTCCCACGTCGTCGAAAGCTGGATCTTGGCAAAGTAATCGTAGCCAAAGCGCGCCGCCTGTTCCCCGCGAAGCTTGGCGCGCGGCGACGGCCCGGTGATGCTGATTGAATATTCCTCGACGTGCAGCGGAATGCCGCCGCGTTCGATGTGCGTCCCGCGCTCGAAGTCCGCCATCAACGCCACGCCTTTGGGCAGGCGCTCGATGATGGCCGCCGGCGCGTCCTCGCCCAGCACGGAGTGCCAGCTCCAGTCCCAGACGATGAACTTCGCCTTGGGTTCGACGGCCCAAACGCCTTCAGCCATGCAACGGATGGACTCGGCAATCACGTCGGCAGGATTCCGCTGGCGGCAGCGTTCGCAAGCGGGACTCGCCGAATGGGAATAGCAATTGGACAGGTTTTCGCTGGCGGTGATCACGAACATGCCACCCAAGCCCGGCACAGCGCGGAACAGTCGTTCGCAGGAGCCGCGCAGATGCCGCTGTACCTTTTCGGTCGAGGTGCAGAGCGCGGCGGCGTTGCCTGCGGGCTGGCCGCGCACGTCGGGGTATTTCTCGAAGAACGGCAGGAACTGCGCCCGCGGCTCGTTGAGGTAGAGATACACTTTCAGACCGTATTTTGCGGCGCGGTCCGCGATGGTTCGCAACCGGGCCAGCCGCGCCTCGCCGCCCGCTCCCATGCCTTCAAACTCAGGCGACGTTATCAAGTCCGACAGCAACGTATAAATCCATACGCCATCGGCGTCTTGGTGCTTCAACTCGTTCAAATAACCGTCGGGAAACGGATCGGCCAAGTCCTGTCCCAGCACGTCCGTCATGAGCGAAAAGTAGGAGGAGACGAACCGTGTGCCAAACGCCGGCGCATTGGTTTCGCTGGCTGGCGCAAGGAACGGCCCGCCACGTTCGCCCAGGCGGCGCTCCAGTTCGATCAGGCCGCGCGACAGCCCGAGGTCCGTGGCGGAACGCAGGCGAATGGAGGCGGATTGGATTTGGAGCGCATACGCCTCCGCCGGGCCGCCGACGTGGCCCAGTTCCAGGCGGATGACTTTGCGGGAATTCCGGCCCTCGGTGACGGGAAGGTTTTTAACGCGCTGAATGGTACGGGCGTAATCGGTGAAATCCGCCACGGCGTTTTGCAGTAACATTCCCGGTTGGGATGGGGCTTGTAGTTTCCAGCCGGAGCGGAGATCGGCGTCGCCGGCTTTCGGCTGGGTGCCGGGAATGAAATCTCCCGGACGATGCGCCTGGCAAAGCTCCTGGATGAAGGCCAGGCGTGGTTCTTCCGGCGTGGTGGCCACGGCGACCAGGTGCTTCTTCACCTGCCGTCCAAACCATGCCGCCCGGGCCTGGGTGGTCGCGTCCGGCTCCTCGTATTTCAATGGCGTCAGGCCCTCGGGTTGGCCGGCGAGCAGGGATACGAGGAAGATTTCCTTGCCGAGAAATTCCTCCAACTCCCGGGCGGACATGCCGAGCAGCGCCTCGATTTGCGGACGCACCAGCAAAGGCCAGTTACGGCGCAGTACCATCTCCACGTTGCGGCGGACTTCCACCGGTGTCAACGGCGAGGGCGGCGTCAGCCCCATCGCCTC
Organism: Verrucomicrobiota bacterium; assembly: GCA_038209025.1. Classification (GTDB taxonomy): domain Bacteria; phylum Verrucomicrobiota; class Verrucomicrobiia; order Limisphaerales; family UBA8199; genus JBBQYD01. Next base: position 10,208 of record JBBQYD010000128.1, read on the forward strand.
GCCAGCGCGGCGGATGGTGGCGACGTCCGTCTGCAATACCGCCGCCAACCGTTCGGGGGGGACGATATCCCAGTTGCGGTAAATCGTGGCGTGGAGCCGCGACGGAAAATAATCGAGATCGGGGCGCGATTCGGCACGTGCCGCCACGACCAGCGCGGCGAGGAGGCAAAGGAAGGGAAACCGGTGCTTCACGAACAGAGGTTAAACGGAAGCGCGCGCGAAACAAACCGCAATTTGTCTGTGTCAAGAGTGAAGCCGGCTGGGTTACTAATGGGTGACACTTGCTCTACCGCACCCGAACCAGTATTCCGCCGCCGGGCGGCAGGGAGAGGGTGGCGCGGGGGCCTCTGGCCCGCTGCCATGTGCGCCGGGCCGCGTCGAACAACTCCAGCCGTCCGGGGCCGGTCACCGCCGTGCGGACCGTGTTCCGGTAATCCAGGTTCACCACCAAGGCGTGGGTCGGCCGTCCGGACATTTCGGATTTGCCCGGTTTGCCGAAAAAACCCAGGAGCATTCCATCCACGGGAAGCGGATCCTGGTCCGGCGCCCCGGTGTCGAGTTGGAAGAGGGAGGATGCGGGGAGCGGCTCCGCTCCGCGATACGCCTTGCCGATGTGGCAGGCGCCCAGGGAGCGTAGCGGCTGCACCTGGGCGGCGATGGCGACGAATTCCGGGTTCAGAACCCGCGCCGCCTCGTATTGGGGAGTGGTGGTGCCATCGGCGCGGGCCATGCCGCCTTCGTGCTTTGGATAGCCGTACACGTAATACGAAAGGCCCTGCGCGCCGTAGGCCAGCGAGGTGTAATTCAGCCAGCGCATCTCGTCGCCGTTGGGCACCCGCATGCTGGGATCCCACGAGCATCCCTGGACGATGTTGAGGAATGGGATTCCGGCATCGAGCGCGGCCCGGCGGATCAGGCCCAGGTTGAGGAAGAACTGGTCGGTGTCGTGCCCCACTGCGAAATGGTAGTGGTCGTAGCTCAACAGGTTGGGCTTCACGGTCTCGATGAACTGGCGCAGATACTCCCGGTAAGCGGCCTCGGTGTCGCCGTTCACCCCGAGTTGGTCGTTGTTCGCGTAGGTCGGGAACAGGTTAATGTCGGCCAGGTGCGCGGGGTCCCGCGCGCGCAGGAAGGCCACCAACCGGCCCAGCCCTGGGAACAGGCCTGCCCCCGGCTCGTCAATGATCCAGTAGGCGTAAAGCGAGGGGTGGCTTTTCACCCGCGCGATCAGGGCATCGAGCTTGGCCAACTCGGCCGGATTGTCCAGCGTCTCCGGCCGCAGGAGCGTATCCCGAAGCAGGACGCGCAGGCCGTGCCGTTGGGCAGTGTCCATCTCCTGTTCGCTGCACCAGACGAGGTTGAAGCCGCCCTCCTTCATCTGGCGGGCCACGGGGTCGGTGACGGCCGGGCCCGCGTAATAGGTGGCGATG
>JBBQYD010000129.1:0-11429 GCA_038209025.1 Verrucomicrobiota bacterium
GGTACTTCGCCCACTGGTTGTCTTTTAGCAACTGCTGGATTTCCGGCGTGGGTTTGTTCGGATCGTTTAAAAACTTGCCCCGCCGCGCTTCGTCATAGATCCCGCCCGAGAAACCGTTCACTGCAATTTCTACCTGGTAGCCATGCACCCGGCCTTTTTGGTAAGCGGGCAGGCTATGGCTCCGAATCTGCACCCCGGAGTTTAGCGCGGCATCCACCTTCACCTCGAACTCGAGTTCAAAGTCCGCGTACTCCTTTTTGGTGCAAAGGAACGAATTCGGGCTGTTCGGCACTGATTTTCCCACAATGCACTGGTCCTCGGCACTATACTTTGCCAACCCGTTCACCTGTTCCCACCCTTCGAGACCTTTGCCGTTGAAAAGTGAAATCCATTGAGCCTCCGCGCCAATGCAAGCTTGAGTCAATGCCCATCCGGCAACGGCAAGGCAAACGACACACTTGAGGAAATGAAGGGAGTGGAAGGATGTTCGCATGTGCGAACGTATACGAGACTTTCCGGTGCAAATCAACTCAATCCAAGCGCGGAGCGGTCACGAATTGACTCAAGCTGAAAGTGACTAAAACAGGAAACGAGCCGGGGACGGGAGGCATGCTCTGCATATCCTATCGCCCGCAATGTTTGTAGCGAAACAGTTAAACCAGCGCACTAGCGCTTCTCCACGTAACCCTTCTTTACCTTCTCTCCAATTAGATTCTCCCCCTCGCGTTTAGCTTTCGCCTCATCACCGAACGTTTTTGTCTGTGATTGGCCTGCCGTTCCAATGCGGCCAAAGCGGACGGTGAACGAATTGCCGGACAGAGAAATCTCCCAGAATTTTCGGGAGGAGCCGCCGATGAATTCAAAGTGCCGGACTGAGCCGGGAAGGGAAGGTGGCGCCGGACGAGGTTGTGGTTCTACGGTCTGCGCCGTCTGTAGCTGGGCGGCGGGTGGCGTTGGACTGGGCACTGGTGGAGTGGAGGCTGTGGGGACAACGCTTCCGGCCGGTGCCGACGCAACTGGCTCAACCGGTCCATCATCCTCAGGGCCAGACTCTCCTGCCGCCTCCTGCCCTCGCAGCAGTTTCTCAAGCCGGCTCAGCACATCATCAGGGTTGTGGTACCAGTCCTTGGTCAGCACCAGAGCAACGCGCCAACCGAACGCGCGAAGGATGGACGGTTGCAGCAGATATCGGTCGAGCACGTTCGGATTGGCGTAGTGCCCATCCGTATCCACGAGAATACCAAGCTGATACATGTTGTCCGAGGAACTGCGCACCGCCAGATCGCAGCGGAATTTCGACTGGCCGACATCCAGGTCCACCGCGTAACCGCGCTGGCGCAGCGCTGTCGCCAATTGCTCCACCACCGCATCGCCCTTGCTCAACGGGGCGAGTGCTTTGCGGCTCAGGGGATTCAGACTTTCTAGAATACGACGCGCCACGCTCTCATCACCCTTCGACACCGCCTCGGCATAGTGGAGGAAATTCTTCAGGCTGTTTGCGCCGTCGTTGAAGTCGTTGGTGATGTCGTGGTGGCGGATGGAACTGACGATCGCCATGTGATGCTTCGCGCGGGAGAATATGACGTTCAACCGCTTTTCCCCTCCACGTTGGTTGATCGGACCGAAGTTCATCAGAATCCGGTTGTTGGCGTCGTGTCCATAGCACACGCTCATGATGATGATATCGCGCTCGTCGCCTTGGACGTTTTCCAGATTCTTCACGAACAAGCCACAGAAAACATCGTTCTCCTCGCGCACATACTCGTTCTCCAGCCGCGCGCCGAACTCGGCGTCCTGTTCCACCAAGCGGCTCAAGGCCGTTTCGATCTCACCCTGCTGCGCTTCGGAGAAAGCCACCAGCCCGATGCTGAATTTCGTATCGCGTTGAAGAATTGCGCGGACAAGTTGTGCGATGTAGGCGGCTTCATTCGGATTGCGGCGATCCTCGTAAACGCCGTTTTCCATGAAGTGGAAGCTAATGCTGCGCGCCAGCAACCCCTCGACATTCGCACCGCCCTGGTCGTTGGCTGTAACGATTAACTCAGGCCGGTCGGCGATGGCACGCTGGCGGTCGGGAATGGTGTGGAGGTTGCCGCTGTAAAAGGCCGCGTTGGAAAAGCTAATCAACGATTCATAACGGCTGCGGTAATGCCAGGCGAGCAACGTGGAGGGCAGGTTCTGCGCGGACTGCGTGAGGAAGCTGTCCGCATCCAGATCGACTTCGATCCGTTCGCCCTCTTCCTCAACAATCACGCTGTCATCTTCACTGCGGGCGCCGGCAAAGAAGGTGGTTGGCGGCAACTGCATCTCATCCCCCACCACGATGACCTGGTGCGATCGGTAGATAGCAGGAATGGCCTCTTCCAGCGGAATCTGGCTCGCCTCGTCAAAAATGACCACGTCGAACAAATCTGGATCAAGTGGCAGGGTGTCCGAGACACTGAGCGGACTCATTAGCCAGATCGGTTTCAAATCCTGGATGACCTGGCCTGTGTCCCCCGCGGCAAGGTCGCGAATTGACTTGTAACGCATCATTTTGCCGAACTCGTGTTCGAGATCGCGCCTGCCTGCCACGTAGGATTTCTTGAACGCCTTCTGTTCCTGGCTAAGTTGCGCCGCTGGCAACGACGAGACGTTCACGTGTTCGAGAAACCTCTGGCGAACCGCCATCCGGATGCACCGGGCATTCAGTCCCAGCCACTCGCGGTAACGCTTCTCCAGTTGTTCCATCTTGCGGATGAGCGTGCGGCCCTCGAAGCGGTTCACCGCGCGATCTTCGTGGTAAACACAATTGACACTCTTGTGACCGACCGCCGCCTCGAATTCGCTCAACGGCACGGGCGCATGCCGCAAGGCGTGGGTGAAGGAATCCGGCAATTCAATCAACTCTGCCAAAATGGGCGACAACTCCGCGAGCGTGCCGGTTTGCTCGCGCAACTTCGCCACCACGTCCGCGAGTTCCGGGAACTCAAACTGCTCGTATTCGGCGAACACGACGCCAAGGGCTGCATCAAGGGCGGTAAAACGGTCGTGGATGGCCGCCAATTGGTCGATCAAAGAGCCAGACTCATCGGATTTGCCAACCGCCTCCAGCAGCGCCTTGACCGACGGATGAGAGAGACGGTGATCGGCCTTCAATGCCGCCACCTCCGACCGGAAGGCATCCACATCGTCCACCCGCCAGTCAGTGGCAGCTTTTTGCCGCAGGGATACCCACTCCGCGTCAGCCTTATGGCGTGCCGACAAATCCCCCAGGATTTTGGTCCACGCCGGGGAAACGGCGTGTTGCGAGAAATCGTAGCGCGCCTGCAGCGTTTTCTTGAGCCGCCAGAACATCGGTTGGAAAAAGCGGAAGATGGATTTCTCCAACGCCGTCGCCCGGACCAGTGCATTCTCCGTATCATCCGGTGACAAGGGTTCCCGCCAGGCCGCAGCCTTTTCCTGCGCTTTTTGAAATGCCTTGGATTTCTTGCCGAGTTCCGCGGCGAGCGCGTTGAAGGAGTCTTCTGCCGGTCCATGCGTCAGCAGGCCGAGTAGATCGCGCTCCGCCAGAGGGCGGACGCGCACGGCGAATTCCAGGAGCGTTTGGATCTCCTCAAACGTGTCCCACAGTTCGCCCGGCAAGCCTGACAACTCAAGGGCGCTTTCGATTGCGTCCAGGAGTTCTTCGGCTCGATCGAGATGCTTCGACAACGCCTCCAGCGGACGATCGGCCTGCAAGACACCCCGACCGAGCCAGCGCAGTGGATGGTTCGCGAAGCAAAGTTCCTCTCCCAGATCAGTGAGTGCCGATTGCAGGCGATCGACCACATCGCCGTGCTGCAGCCACAGCGGGTATTCCGGAAGCAAGTCTTCGATCTCCGGCGGCAGCCCGGATGCGGGCCCCCGCAATTCGACTAGACGATGCAGCAGCGACCGCACAGCTACTCCCGTATGGAGGTTGGTTTCTCTCATCACTTCAGAGAAGCGCCGCAGACTCGCGAGGTCCTGCTCCATCGCCTTCAAGGTGGTCCCTCGTGCGTTCACGGCATCCGGATCAAGGTCGCTTTGGCTCGCAAACTTCTCGTAGGTCTGCTTGAGGTTCTGGATGAACGCCTTCTTGTCTGTCTGCGAGTCGTGAATCAGGCAGCAGAGCTCATCGAGTCCTTGCTGGCGTAATCGGTGGAACACGACGTCAATAGCCGCACGTTTTTCGCAGACAAACAGCACCCGCTTTCCGCGCGCAATGTAATCGGCAATGAGATTGGTGATGGTCTGGGATTTACCGGTGCCAGGCGGGCCTTGGATGATGTAGCTCGCTCTGGTTCGCGCCCGCGCAATGGCCGACGCCTGCGTGGCATCACAGGGGATGACGAGGTGCTGATCGGCCAATTCGATCGGATCCGGAGGGGCTTCTTCGGCCGGCTTGGGCGTAAGGGAAAAAACCGTGTCGAACGCGCCGCTGGCCATGTTCGTCTCGATGAGGTTCGCATAATCGCGCACCAGCGTCATCTTGCGGTAATTGAAATTACCAAGCGTCAGGTTGCATAAGTCAAAGTCCCACGAATACGGATTCTGATTGTCGCCCTCCCGCAAAGCAAACATCTGGCGGTCCGCTTCCAGGATTTTGGCGGGATCCTCCGGCGCGACCGGATCAATGATATGCGGCAACTGGACCTGCGGGGCGGCGCCCACGACGTCACGCAGGGGCATGGGGGTGGGGCGCACTTTATCCAGGAAGAGCTGCAAACCGAGTGGACGATAATTCTCGCGGTCGTAGCTGTATTCCGGTTTAGCGGTGCTGCGCGCCCTGCGAGCCTGGAGCTTCAGCCGGCGACGATACTGGTCCACGCGTTGGCGGGCCTTCTCATGGATCAATGCGATCTGTGGCCGGTCGATCTTGTTCAGCGTCACACCCGGTTCACTGGCTTGAATCTGCGCCTTGAGCGCGTCAAAGAACTGGTCGAGCGTGGCCTCCTTCAAATCTACGCATTCCGGCAGATTCAGGTTGTAGAGTTCCTTGAGATGATGCCGTAGCGCCGGATTCACCTCAGCTTCGCTGGTCGTCGGATCGAGGACGTAACTGTCCCGCACCCCTTTCTTTTTCGTCAGTTCGACGGGCAGGAGCAGCAAGGGCGAGTGGATTCGCTCGTCCTTCGCTTCCTTGAGATTGTTCCAGCGCAGGAAACACAGCACGAGGCGCAGTTGGGCAAAACCATACTCGGCACGGTCACGGCGCGCTTCGCTGATGATCTTGTCGAGCACGCCGGAGATATAGGGCGAATCTTCGAATCGCAGATACTTGCCGAGCGACATCGGCGCGCCCTCAGCCACAGTGGCAGCGAGCCCGGGATGCCAGACGAAAAGCTGCTCCAGCTTGATGTTGCGGTAATCCAGCAACACGGGGACCGAAGCGATGGTGAGGTTCAGCGTCTGAAGGGTAGGCTTGAAATAAACCAGCCGGTTGCGTCGGGAGATTTCGAACAGCCGGTCACGCAGGTGCGATTGAATCAGCCGCCGTTTGCCGGTAAGCGGGGATTCCTTGAATTCTTCCCGGGTAAACACGCTGGTATCGAAATCAGGAAGTTGTTCCCGATAATTCTCCAACCGCGAAATCATCTGCGTCAAATCCGGCGCACGCTTGTGCCGATTCAACTCCGTCATCTGCACGATGACCGACGCAAGGACCGGATTCAGACGGCGATTCACGCCAAAGAGATTCGTGCGGTTGGTAGTGAAGATTTCCAATTCCCCGGCATCTGTGAAGTCCAACCCGCACGCCACACTCCCAAGCAACATGCCCAGCGAAAAGATGTCTGTCAGTTCGTCGTGATGACCAATTGCTTGCTCCCACGACCGGTAGCCGGGCAGGAAAACCGGCTTGGAGATGCCGTGCTCCACCGCCCCCACGCGGAGATCGGAGACGGACAGCGATGACGCATCAATATCCGTCGTGCGCTTCAATTCGGCGACTACCTCAACCGCACTGCTGACCGGGGTCTGGAACGCCTCGACTTTGGCGGTGTTCTTCTCGGGAGAATTGACCTCGGCCGGGGGAAACATCAAGTGACCTGTATCGGTGACGACGAGGTGCTGAATACCTTCAAGCGGAGCAACGAGTCCCGCCCCGTGTGCGGCGGCGACCTGCTTCATCAGAGGCAGGAGCGAGGCCAACACGTCGTCGGTTTCAAAACCTCCCTGCGCCTCCCCAGCTTGCAGGAATGCCAGGAATGGGGGGGCCTTCGACTCACTCACCGCTCACCTCCACTTTAGCCAGCATTTCTGCGGCTTGCTCCTTGAGCCTCCGCAGGTCGCGGAGCTTCATCTTGAGTTCCTTCGCCGCGAGTTTTTCGAATGGCGCGTCCAGCTCAAGCTGGCGGCTCAACTCCAATGCGGCCGCAAGCGGCATCTCGTCCAACTCCGGATCAGCGGTGACAAAATCCAGCAGGAGGTAACACAGATACTCGCGCAGTTTGGTCTCGGTGAACTTGAGTTCATCCAGCCCCGTCACGTCCTTCGATTTCGCTGGCTGGAAGTCGTCGAAGAAACGCTTGGCATGTCCAAGCACCGCCGGAGTTTGAAACCATTTCGGTTGGAGAAGCTGCTCCAGCAGACGGCGTGTGCTTTCCTTCAATCGCGCCTGGCCTACCAAATCGAGGTCGTCAAGTGCCACATCGCCTTCGATCATGCTGGCTATTTGGGAAGCGGCGCTATCTCGTCGTTCCTGCCACAGGGCCAGGGCACGTGCGCGGATGAACGCTTCGGGATGCGACAAACCTTCAGTAGCAACATTTCCCTTGGAAAAAATCTCGTCCGCCTGCTTCAAGTAACTCGCGGCGCTGACCTGGGCGAGGCCCGTCTCGATCTTCACCAACCCGGCGACGACGGTATTCGTATTGCGGGTGACGCAGAACGAACCGCGATCGGCGAAAATCTCTGTGTAGAGTTGATACCGCCGAGCGCTCTGCTCGTGACTTGCAGAGGCTCGCGGGTCGTTGGCGATTGCGTGGATTAACCGGTCCACTATATGGAATTCTCCGGCCTCCCGTTCCCAAAGGATGTAGTGCGCCAACTCGTGGCCGATTACGGATTTCAGTTCCTCTGCGTTTAGAAGCGTGAACATGGGGCCGGAGAACACGATGTGGCCCTGTCCCGGGATGTAGTAGAGCGCCGCGTTGATCTGCGGGCTATTCTGCGCCTGATACAACGTCACTGGGATGTCAAGATGAAGCCGGACCCTGGCGGCATCCAGGATTTGATAGAGCTCCGGGTGCCCCTCGGGGTCGAGTCGGTAGGTGGATTTGAGCAAAGCGTCGCGGAGGTTTTCAATGTAATCCGCCTTCGCTTGTGCTGAGGCGAACCAGTTCCACAACTCCCGCTCCTCCGATTTGAGGTAATCCCTCAAATCGATTTGATACGGCAACGGTTCCAGATTGTGTTCCGGTTCGTCCACGCGGGATATTAAAGCGAATCAGTCGGACAAGGTCAAAGCAACAGGCCCAATAGTTTGATGAGCGATTCGACGGCGACTCGCGACCGCATCCCGGCAAACACTATTACGAAAGAACTCCCTTGATGCATGACCATGGTAGTGCTGGTCGGAAACTACCAAATGAAGACTTTGTTCCAGAACGTACCTGGGGCCACGAACCTCGCCGTGGCGCCAGGGTCATTGTGTAATCGCGCAACGGTCACGCTTGAGAACATGACAAAATCCTGGCCCCGGTGAAAAGGGAAGGCAAGAACCTCCTTTCAGCAACCCGGTTCGCTCTGCGGGTAATCTGGATTCTGCTGGTGGCTTGGCGTGATGGACCAACCCGACCAAGTCACCATCCCGTGGATTGTCGCCAATTTGACGACCTTGTCTCACCGCCAGCGCAACCCCCGGGAGGATCGTTGCGCCAGTCAGCAATCAAGGAATCATCAGAATTCAGAACGGCACGTCATCAACTACCCTTTTTGCCTTGGCGTTCTTCGCCTTGGCCACCTTCGTTTTAGCCCACCTGGCCTTTCGAGCTTTTGCCAATGCGTTTAGCCGGGCCTCGCTCACCGCTTTCTTTTTGGGTTTCTCGGCGGGCTTTTTTGCTGCGAGTGTTGCCTGGAATGTAGCAGCGAATGGCGTGGCAACCTCTCCCCTTTCTGCTGCTCGTCTTGCCCTTTGAGCCGCAGCCATCTTCGCACGGGACTTGGCACTGAACCGCTTCTTGCCCGGCTTCCGGGCTTGAGGGGCTTCAGTAGTTGTGGGTTCGGCTGCAGGTATGGGGCTTTGGTCACCCAGGATTTGCCCGAGCTCCTCTTGCAGGATTTGAATCTGCTCCTGGATGTCGGCTGCTTTTCGAAGTTGTGCCGGTGTCAATTGCGTCAAAACGTTCATGGCGACAGGGTGGATAAAGCGGCAGGGCAGGTCAAGCGTGTCTCTTCAGCGTGTCTCTTCGTCGTTTCGGCAAGAGTGCGTAACCTGGTCTGAAGGTCGCGCCAAAGTTGGGGGCGAACCATGGAAACGATATCCCGCAGATCATGGACCGCCTGCTTGGAGTGGGAGCCGCGACACCTGCCACCCGGATAACCGCCTCCACAACCGAAGCCAACGGCGACCATGCCGGATTCAGCGGTAATCACGATAAAGCTCGGTGGTCAACAAATCCGGACAGTTCAGGTACCGCTGGATCCGCTCCTTGTTGTTGTAGCGGTAGATGACCTCAACCAGGGGACGGTAGTAGCGGCCAAAGCTCTGGAAATATCGCCGGTTGAGCCAGCGGAGGTACTTTTCCCAGTTCTGGCCGTTGCTGCGGAAAGTGAGTCGTATGACTTCGTCGAGGTTCATATCGAAAAAGTCCGTGGACAAGCGGCTGGGAATGCCGTGTATGGGCCAGTATTCTTGAAAGAAAGGGATTAGCCTCAGGCGCCGCAGACACCGCCACCGCAAGTAGTCCTGGGTGAGCGTGTTGTCAAAACCGTATAGGCACACCACCCCTACGTGGTCCTTCCCAAAGCTCTTCAGCATGTCCCGCCGTTCCTCGAAAAGGCGGATTGCGGAGGGATGGTTGAGGCTGAAATAGTACATGCGCTTATTGAAAGCGGCGTTGCGGGCATCCACGCCGAGCAGCAACTGGTGCTTCGTTGCCTCCAGGTAGGCAATATCAAGGGTTTGGCTGAAATTGACGGCGTAACGTCGCTCCGCCATTTCCTGCAACAAGGCGTCAGCGCCTTTGAACGCCAGCAGGTTGTCGTCCAGCAGCAACACACGTTGTTGTCCGGGAGGAACAAAGTCGGCGAAACCCGCGACCCGTCGAATGGTCCGGCCTTCTTGGATTGGCACCAGGCAGAAGGCACAATGCTTTTTGCAGCCCCGTGTCAGAAAACCCAAAGCGTATTGATCATGACCATAGAGACTATAGTCCGGAAAACAGGACCCAACCTCCAACGGCAGTCGCCGTTTAAGGTTTGCGCCAGGACCACCAACCTCCAGGCGCGAACCAAATTCCGCTTCCAGCAGGGCCACTCGCCGGGCTGATTGTTCTCGGTAAAAGACCACGCTGGCAAAGTGGAGATCCCCCTCCCGGCACTTGGGTGGCAGCGTTGAGCCGCGCACTCGAATCAATTCCACGGTACATCCGCGGGACCGGTGGTAGCTGCTTAATTTCATCAGCGCCAGGTTCGGGATGCGACCGTCAACATCGTAAAGGTTCACACGGCACGGCTTTGACACCCGCGAACCTTACCGGGTGATCAACCTTCGAGAAAGGTCGTTATTCACCTCTTCTGGCAGATTCCGGCAGCTCGATATGCTGAGCGGGGCCCGCCTTCAAATCATCAGCCAACGCAGGTTCCATGCAGCGGTAGCCGTCCGGAATGGGCAGGCAGATGATGCGCTTTCCCTCCAAAGCCTCCCCAAAATTCTCCTCCAGTATGCGCCGGTGCTTGTTCTCCATCACGAAGATGACGTCCGCCCAGTTGAAAGGGATGGAGGGAGAATGCGTTTGTCGAAGCCCTCTACCTGGCGTTTGACCGGGAGAAAGAGCCGACTGACCTGGATATCGCCTCCGTGCTGACGGAATTGGTACCGCTGTCCAAGCTCATGGCGGAACAAATTGCCGGGTTGAGGAATCGGGCGAAGGGGAGAGCTCGGGTTGCCACTTCTTCGGTTGGTTCACGGGGGTTGAGGAAGTTGGTGAGGTGAGCTGGAAAGAGGAATTTGCACTTGGTGTGGATTCCTCTTTTTTAGCTGTCATAGGTGGGATTGCTCCAAAGTCGAGGCGAGGGCCCGGAAAAGGGATCGATTCTATCTGGCCATGATTCCGAAAGTAATACAATCTTGCGGCGAGAACGCCGGAATTTGGAGCGCCCGTTATGTCAGCGCACTGGTCATCCGTTAGACAAATCGCCACTCAGCGTAAATGCAATGGCGACAGAGGCTATCACTGCGCACTTCTCAATTCAGTGGCAGACGATGGACTGCCATTAGCGATTGTTCTGGCTGGCCTGAGCTTGCGGGTGGCTTGGGCATGCGCGACGAAAGAAAAGCTCAATAACCATGGACGTATTTGACCTGCGCAAAAGGCTTGTCGACGATTACGCCAGCTACACGCGTAGCTCCATCAAAATTGCCGACCCCATCATCCGCGAGAAGGTGGAGACTGAATTGGAGGCCGGCGCCTTCTGGCCTGAACCACTGCTTCAATTAAATCCAACCTTCCGCGCCGACGGCACGATTGATGACCTGGTTTCGGACGGCTCGTTACACCCAGAATGCGCCCGGATTTTCCGCATCGACAAGTCCGAGCAGGATCATACCGGCGCGCTACATGTTGCTGCACGATCACCAAGTGCAGGCCATGCGCAAGGCAAAGGAAGGCAAGTCGTACATTCTGACGAGCGGAACTGGCTCAGGAAAGAGCCTGACGTACATTGTCCCCATTGTGGACCACGTATTGAAGCGTGGATCCGGCCGGGGCATCCAAGCCATTGTCGTTTACCCGATGAATGCCCTGGCAAATAGCCAGGATGAAGAGCTTGGAAAATTTTTGAAACAGGGATATCCGGAAGGTAAATCTCCCCTTCGCTTTGCGCGTTACACCGGCCAGGAAAAGGGCCTCGAGCGTGAAGCGATCCGCAGCAATCCACCCGACATCCTGCTCACCAATTACATGATGTTGGAGCTGCTCCTCACACGCAGCGAAGATCGCGAATTGGTTAGAGGCGCGCAGGGTCTGCGGTTCCTTGTTTTTGACGGATTGCACACCTACCGCGGGCGGCAAGGGGCAGACGTTCCCATCGCCGAGCCTATACAATAAAGGCGCCGGTGCGCTCGTTTCACCGCTTACTGCCGATCGCCGAATTTCGGCAATACAAGTCTAACTCCTTGATCTTCGGCCTCCTTCGCGGTCAAGAAGGCGTGCGTCGCCTGTAAATCGGCTCTAGCCTGGTTGAAATCATCCCAGCGGATGGCG
>JBBQYD010000130.1:0-11418 GCA_038209025.1 Verrucomicrobiota bacterium
CCAGTGACGACGAGGCTGATCGCGCTGGCCACATTGGTGATGTATCCACCCTGCACCCCGCGAGCAATGGGAGTAAAGCCGGTGACGGTGAAGTTGGCCGCACCGCCGGTGAACGTCCCGCCATACTGAATGAGAGGATAAGTGCCGTTGTTGAGGTATCCGATGTAGGAACCCAAAGCGACATTGTTGGAGTTTTGCGCGCTCAGGTTGCCAGCGACGACAATCTTGTCACTGGGAATGATCAAGCCGGTGGGATCGGGCGAGAGGTTATACTGGAGGATGGTATTGCCATTGAGACTAAGATTGCCGCTGATGGGCATCACGCTCTGCCCCAACCCAGTTCCGGGCGTAATTCTCGTCGTCGGGGTTGTTCCGATGGCATTTGTCACCGTACCCACGCTGCCGATGACCGAGCCAAAGCCCGCCAAAAACTGGCCGTTTGTCATCAACCAGCCACCCGACAAAGCCGAAACGTCAAATACTGTCCCTGACCGAATCATATTCACACCGCGACCGGGGGTATCCAGTCGAGCCGTCGCCCCGAGCGCGAGAGTGCCGCTGTAGATTTCCAAGTCGCCGCCATTGTAGGTGTTCGTGCCAAACAGCGTCCATTTGCCGGTGCCATATTTCCGGGGAAAGTAGCCTACTGCACCGTTTCTTAATGGACCCGTGATCCAACCTTCGCCGGACCCGGTATATGCGGACGCACGTGTGCTGGGGCCAGAGGCGTATTGTGCCCCTGCCAGAATCAGCAAACCGCCATCAGATTGAACCACATCCCCGTTACCACCGCCGCCGTTCACAAACCGATCGGAGGTGATCGTGTTGGTCCCAGAAAGGTTTAGAAGATTCGGCGGCGCCGTGTCTCCGACTGAGGTGGAGGCAAAACCGTTAAAGGTATTGGTAATCGTGTTATTGCCCTGCATCTTCAAAATGAGGGCACCGCCGAGAGTGGCACCCGCTTTGCCGCCCTGGTTGATGTTACCAAAGCCAAGCGCATTGGCATTGGTAATGACCAAATTGGCGGGAGGGGTAATGGTGGTGGTGCCCGTGTAACTATTGGCGAGGCCAAGCTGCAACGTGCCGGGGTTGTTGACCGTCAGCCCGAACCCGCCGCTAATGACACCATTGATATTCAACTGGCCCGCCAGCACGGAGATAGTCGGCGCTAGGAGCAGTGACAGATCCGTGTTAATCGTGTTGGTGCCGGTTACGTTGACAATGTTGCCGCTCTGCGTGACGGGATTCCCATACAGGCTAAACCCAGCGTTCGAGAAGGTAAGGGAGGTATTGGTGATCGCCACATAATTGTTGGTGTTCATCAGTCGCGTGCCGCCAGCGAAGACCAGGCTGTCGTTGTTCGCGGCCGGCGCGATGCCGCCCCAGTTGGCGGCGTTGGTCCAATAGCTGTTCGCTCCCCCGCCGGACCAGACGCGCAGGGTGGCATGGGAATTGGATGCCATCAACAGCAAGCCGATGGCGATGAGGATCGGGGTAGTCCTTTGTTTGTTCATACTCTGTTTGGGATTTGAGGTTGCTGGTTTTCTTGGTCTAAAGTGAATTCTTGCCAAAGAGGTCGTTCTTGTTATTCCGCAGGTCCTTGTAATTCCACTTCTCGACATGGCCGTCGCAGAAGGAAATGACAGCCTTCTGATCATGGCGGCAGGCGGGTTGCTTCAAGAGCCCCACCCAGCCTGTGTTTGGATCGGGGGCCTTGGTGGTAATCTCGGTATAATAACCACATGTGGGGAATGAATCGGGCCAACCGAGATCTTTCGGCACGCCCGTGTCGCCCATGAGCCAGAGCTGGCTGGCCCGCTTCAGTTCACCCAGCCGCCGGCTGCCCAGCGGCGACGAGCCGTTCGCAGGATCAATCGCGTAGCGGATGATAGTACCTTCCACCGGCCCGTAACCTTCCCAGGCCACGCCGAAATAGCGCGTTACCACATCCTCGATATCCGCCGCCAGGACGGCCGGACAGCGCCAGATATTGTTGCTGGATGTGACGCTGGGGATGTATTTCGCCTCCGACAAGATCTGGAACCACCACTTGAGGGGTTGGCCCGCGGGCAAAGTCGCTCCGGGAGGCCAGGTGCTATTGGAGAGCGGCGGCAACTGCTGGCGGCTATCGTCCGCGTAATACATGAAAGCTAGGGCCACCTGCCGCAGGTTGCTGGTGCATTGGATGCCCTTGGCCTTGGCCTTGGCCTTGGACAAGGCTGGCAGCAGCATCGCCGCCAGGATGGCAATAATCGCAATGACCACCAATAATTCAATCAAGGTGAACGCCAAACGGCGAGGACCAGGGAGATGCCAGTGAATTCGCGGGTCATTGCCATCGGGCCACTTATCTCCTGGTTTGTCCAGAAAAGCCGAGCGCACGCTTCTTGTTGTATACCGGCGAAAACTCATAGCTATTGCTTAACGTTTATGACTTCACGTTAAACTATAGCGTTGCTGAGCACTACGCAGCAATTGACATTTTGCGAACAGTTGGTATCTTTTGCGAACCTGCCTCGCATGAACCGGCGAATGAAAATTGCGGTGGCTCTGCCCGACGCCAAGCCTTGGGGCATCACCCCCTTCTTCAACGGCGTCAACGAATATGCTCGCGCACACCAGTGGCTGCTGGCCTCCTGCCCGGTGAATCCCGAGAGCGCCAAGGATTTTCCGTTGGAATGGTCCCGCCTGCAATCCTGGCGCGTGGATGGAATCATTCTGGAGGCCAATGACCTCAAGCAAGCGCGGCTGCTCCGCAAATCGCGCATCCCGATGGTCAACATCGGGGAAGACCTCGGCCCGGATGATGCAATTCCCCGGGTGGCGCAGAACAATCCGGTGGTGGGGCGGCTGGCCGCCGAACACCTGATTGGCTTGGGCTTGAAAAACCTGGCGTACCATGGTGTCCAGGGCCGCTGGTACTCGGATGAGCGGCTGCTAGGCTTCAGGCAGACGGCCAAGAAATTGGGATTCAAAGTCAACAGCTTTTGTCTGCCGCACATGACCCGCGACGCCTTGTGGAACGAACGCTACGAACCCATCAAACGCTGGCTGAAAACCCTGCCACTGCCGACCGGCGTTTTTGCCGTCCATGATTACCGCGCGCTCATCGTCTTGTCCGCCTGCCGCGAAATCGGCCTCCGGGTGCCCGAAGATGTGGCCGTGATCGGGTCGGACAACGATTTGATGGTCTGCGAGTTCTCCACCCCGACGCTCACCAGCGTTTGCGTCAACGCGCACCGCATGGGTTATGAAGCCTCGCGGCTGTTGGACCAGTTGATGCATGGCAAACCGCAGATGCACAATCCCGTGCTGATTGATCCATCCGAAGTCGTGGCCCGGGCTTCAACGGACGTCCAGCACTCCGAAGACCCGGTGGTCAGGCAAGCCCTTCTGTTCATGCGGAATCACCTTTCAGAGTCCTTTAAAATGGATGCAGTTGCCGCAATTGCCGGCGTATCACGACGGTACCTGGAAATGCGCTTTCGCGCGGAACGACACACTTCCCCCGCCGAATTTCTGGTCCGCCTTCGGCTTCAAAGAGCCAGAGCCATGCTGGCCGCCAACATCCGCCTGCCGGCGGAGGAAATCGCGCGCGTCTGCGGCTTTGGCACGGGCAAGAATCTGCGGGCTGCCTTTGCCCGGATCTTCCACGCCTCGCCCAACGACTTTCGGCGAAGTTGACCGTCAGAAACCGGAGCGACCGCCGCCGCCGCTCACCCACACGAGGCGAAAACCTTCTCCGAAACCTTCACTTGGCGGTCATGTTTGGGCTGTTGGGCGTTCACGTTGCGAACGGTGAAAGGAAAGTGAAACAGTGCTTGCAACCCCAATGAAATCAGCGCATTCTAACACTCCTAAATAGAGTGAGTTGCGGTCGGAACGGTCAAGCTTCCTCGTTCGATTTCGACCCCTATGTGGAGCTTCACATAACGACCCTCGCCTCCATCTCTAGTCAGCGACCTCCGGCAAAGCCGGAGGCTTGAAAGAGTGTGAACCGCTCAAAGCGGATTAGTTGTTATCGTGGGGGCGCTCAAAGCCCGTTGGAGCGGAGTTTACGTCTGCCAATATGACAGATGCGGCAAACCCTGTTCATTTCTGGCGAACCTCGGTAAGCTGCGTCCGTCCTTCAACCAACAGCACTAACTATGAATGCCCGGCGATCCATTCTTTTCCTGGCCCTGGCGAGCCTGCCT
Source organism: Verrucomicrobiota bacterium (assembly GCA_038209025.1). GTDB lineage: Bacteria > Verrucomicrobiota > Verrucomicrobiia > Limisphaerales > UBA8199 > JBBQYD01. The sequence goes on from JBBQYD010000130.1 coordinate 4,197, forward strand.
GCTGCAGGTTTTATTTTCGCTCCCGGTTCCGCAAGTGCCGCCTCACTGCCGCAGCTCAAGGTTTCTGAAAATCAAAGGTTCCTGGTCAACGCTGGCGGGCGGCCATTCTTCTACCTGGCCGACACCGCCTGGGAGCTGTTTCACAAGCTCAATCGTGAGGAGGCGAAGGTTTATCTGAAGAACCGGGCGGATCTTCATTTCACGGTGATTCAGGCCGTTGCGCTGGCCGAGTTGGATGGCTTGCATGTCCCCAACGCTTATGGGCATTTGCCGCTGAAGAACGATGACCCCACCCAACCGATGGAAGAATACTGGCAGCATGTGGACTTCATTGTCAAACAGGCTAATGACCTTGGCCTGTACATGGGCCTGCTGCCCACCTGGGGTGACAAGTGGAACAAAATGTGGGGCGCCGGACCGGAAATCTTCACGCCAAAGAATGCCGAAATCTATGGGGAATGGCTGGGGCACCGCTATCGGTCAGCGGGAGTTATTTGGATTTTGGGCGGGGACCGTTCGCCAGAAAAACCGCCCCACCAGGAGATCATCCGCGCCATGGCGCGTGGGCTCGCCAAAGGCGACGGAGGCACGCACCTGATGACGTTTCACCCAACCGGCGGGCAAGGGTCTGCCAGGTGGTTTCATAATGAGGGGTGGCTGTCCTTTAATATGCGTCAGAACGGGCACGATATAAACTTTCCTGGGAGGTATGATCAAACCCGGGCGGATTATGATCTCACACCGGCGAAGCCTGTGATTGACGGAGAGCCGGTTTATGAGGATCACCCCGTGTCCTTCGACGCCAAAAAGCTTGGGCACACTATCGCCGCTGATGTGCGCCGTCCGCTTTACTGGGATCTGTTTGCCGGGGCCTGCGGTCACACTTACGGAAACCACGCGGTGTGGCAAATGTTCGATGCGGCAAAGGGCAAGCCGGTGAATGGCCCCTTGCTGCCTTGGGTGAAGGCGATCCAGCAACCTGGCGCCGCTCAAATGCAATATGGACGCCAATTGGTGGAGTCCCGTCCATTTCTTACCCGGATCCCCGATGACAGTCTGATCGTGCCGGAAGCCGTAACCACATCCGTGCCCGGGTCGGGAACGCGCAGGTTTGTGGCCACCCGGGATGCGGAAGGCACTTACGCCATGATTTATGCTCCCATCGGCAGGCCGTTCAAAGTGCGCCTGAAGCCATTCTCTGGTTCGAGCATCCAAGGTTGGTGGTTTAATCCGAGGAACGGCAAAACCACGGCCATTGGAGAATTTCGACGGACCGAGGAACGGGAGTTTGTGCCTCCGGACGTCGGAGAGTTATTGGATTGGGTGCTGGTGCTGGATGACGCCGCACGGAAATATCCACCGCCGGGGATGCGTCCGTGGGACGGCAACCCCCAGCCGTGAGCGGGTGGAGGGAAAGTGAGGCGGATCGGTGGAGGGCTACTTGTTCTGCAGGCGCAAGGTGTATTCGGGAGACTGAACACTGTCGGTCTTGCGTTTGCCCATGGCCAAATACTCAAAGTCGAATTTATAACGATAACGGACCTGATTCTCGCCTTTCAGCACCGGGACCAGACCTTCCCAGCGATTGGTCATCAGGACGGTGGGGCGCATGGGATAGGTGTTGGCGCCCACGACGATTTGGGGGTTGATGGTGTCCCACTTGATGCTCTGCTGGCGGGAGGAGAGGGCGACTTCGACCGGGTAAAGGTTGTTGGCATTGCGGACCTGGCGTTGCGGGGTCAGGTTGGTCAGGGTGGTGGCGCAACCAGTCAGCAGGAGAGCGAGCAATGATACCGGCACGAGTTTCTTAAACATAACAGGGAGAAGCGTGGCAAACCCCAATATTCTTGTAAAGGGGCATTTAGTTTGCCACATTACGGTTTTGCGTTTGACCGACCTTGGCAGACAAGGGTAGGGTGCGCATCCTAATTAGCTAATGATTTTATGTTTGGGACGATAAGAAAACATCAGAAATGGCTCTGGCTGATCATCATCGCAGTCATCATCATCAGTTTTGTGATCTTTTTCTCGCCGTATTCGCGGGTGAATGACGGGGGCCGGGGAGGGAACTATGGCTCGATCAACGGGGAAAGGGTTACGCAGGTGGTGATCCAGCAGACTGAGCGCGAGGTGTACCTGCGCCATTTCTTTTCGACGGGGCGCTGGCCGGATGAGGAAGCGCGGCGCTCGGGTTTCGATGCCTTCCGGGAAGCTTACCAATGGCTGTTCCTGGTCAAGCAGCAGGAGGCGATGAATGTCTATATCGGTCCCGACCTGGTGGCGCAGTTTGCCCGCGAAATGATTCGTCCTTTCGAGCGGCGGGGCATCAGCACGCCGCAGCAGTTTGTGGATCAGGTGCTCAAACCGCAGGGGTTTGGAGTGGACGATTTCGAACGTTTTGTGCGCCACTACCTCGGCGTCCAGGAACTGATTTCGACCATTGGCATCAGTGGCAAGCTGGTGACGCCCGCCGAGGCGGAGTCGCTGTTCATCCGCGAGCATCAGGAATTGGCCACCGAAGTGGTGTTCTTCACCGCCTCGAACTATCTCTCCCAGGTCAATATTGCGCCCGAGGCAATCGCGCAATTCTACTCCAATCGGCTGGCCAACTACCGCATTCCGGAAAGGGTGCAGGTCAATTATGTGAAGTTTGATGTGACCAATTTCACGGCCAAGGCGGAAGGGGAACTGACCAAGACGAACTTCAACGAGATTATCGAGGAGAATTATCGCCGGCTGGGTACGAACTACTTTGCGGATGCGAAGTCACCCGAGGCGGCCAAGGCCAAGATTCGCGAGGAGTTGATCAAAACGCGCGCGTTGGTGTTTGCGCGCCGCGCGGCCGCGGAATTTGCCAGCCCGCTGTTCGATATGCAGCCGGTGAAACTGGAGAACCTGGACAATTTCGCCAAAACGAAGGGGCTCAAAGTGCAAACGAGCAAGCCCTTTGATCGCGAAACTGGCCCCACGGAGTTTGCCGCGAGTCAGGATTTTGCGAAAGCCGCGTTTTCGCGGACCGATGAAGAGCCGTTTTCGGCTCCGATTGTGGGTGAGGACGGCGTTTACGTGCTCGCCACGATAAAGCGTTACGCCAGCGAGAATCCGCCGCTGGAGCAGGTCCGGGATACGGTCACAATTGATTACCGCTATAACCAGGCGCTGATGCTGGCCCGGCAGGCGGGATTCGCATTCCAGGCGCAGTTAACCAATGCGCTGGCGCAGGGCAAGTCTTTCAACGAGGCGGCGACCGCCGCCAAGCTGAAGCCGGTGACGTTGCCGGCATTCAGCCTGAGCACCCGCTCCCTTGGCGAACAGGAGGAGAGCGTGAACCTCAACCAATTGAAGCAGCTTGCTTTCAGCACCCTGGTTGGCAAGGCGAGTCCGTTCCAGATGACTGCCGAAGGCGGCGTTATCCTCTATGTGAAAGCGAAACTGCCGATGGATCAGAACAAGATGAAAACCGATTTGACGGCTTTCGTTAATTTCGTCCGGCAGAGCCGTCAAAACGAGGCCTTCAACGATTGGTTCCGCCGGGAAGGCGAGAAGGGCCTGCGCAATACCCCAATCGCTCAATCGCCCAAGCAACCGACCGGTCCGAGTGGCCCTCAGCAGCCGCGGCCGTCCGGCCCGGGAGCTTCCGCCCCAGCACCGAAGTCCAAGTAGGAGTCGCGCGGCGGCGCCCGGTGGTTTATCGTGGTCGCCAGGGCAGGGGGTGTTCCCTTGCCCTTGTTTGGCAACGCCGCGAATTCAAGCGCCAAAAAAACACCAACCCCGCGAAGGAGTTGGTGTGGGCAAAGTGAGGCGCTGGACGGAATTACTTTTTCAAGCCCTGACAGAACTGCTCGATGCGGTCGAGACCCTTTTGGATGTTGGCCATGCCGGTGGCGTAGCTCAGGCGGATATAATCATCCGCGCCAAAAGCAATCCCGGGGACGGCGGCCACCTTTTCCTTTTCCAGCAGCCGGGCGCAGAACTCGGTGGATTTAAGGCCGGTACCGGAGATGTTGGGGAACAGGTAGAAGGCGCCTTTGGCGTTTACGCAAGAAACGCCCGGGATGCGGTTCAGACGCTCAAACGCATAGGAACGGCGCTTGCTGAATTCGGCCAGCCACTTGGGCAGATGGTCCTGGGGTCCATTCAACGCGGCGACTGCGCCCTTTTGGGCGAATGAGGTGGGGTTGCTCGTGCTATGGCTCTGGATGGCATCGATGGCTTTGGCGATCGGTTCGGGCGCGGCCAGGAAGCCCAGCCGCCAGCCGGTCATGCTCCACGCCTTGGCGAAGCCATGGACCACGATGGTGTGCTCGTAATGCGCCTGGGAAAAGCTCGCGACGCTTTTGTGCTGCGCGCCATCGTAGAGCAGGTGCTCGTAAATCTCGTCGCTCATGATCAGCACGCCTTTTTCCACACAGACATCACCCAGCGCCTTGACCTCATCCGGGGTGTAGATCGACCCGGTGGGATTGCTGGGGCTGTTGAGAATAAACAGGCGGGTGCGGGGAGTAATGGCGGCGCGCAACTGAGCCGGGGTGATTTTGAACTCCGTTTTGTCCGTGGTCTGGATGATGACCGGGGTGGCGCTGGCCAGTTTCACCATCTCCGGGTAGCTCAGCCAGTAAGGGGCCGGGATGATGACTTCATCGCCCTCCTGGCAGGTTGCCATGATCACGTTATAGCAGGAATGTTTGCCGCCGCAGGAGATGATGACCTGGGAAGCCTTGTAATTCAGGCCGTTCTCGCGTTTGAACTTGTCAGCCACGGCCTGGCGCAGCTCCGGGATGCCGCTGGCCGGAGTGTATTTGGTGAAACCCTCGTTCAGGGCTTTGATGGCAGCATCTTTGATGTGCTGGGGGGTGTCGAAATCGGGTTCGCCAGCGCCGAATCCGACGACGTCCAGGCCCTCGGCTTTCATCTGCTTGGCCTTCGAATCGATGGCCAGCGTCAGCGAGGGGGAAAGTACAGCCGCGCGTTGCGATATTTTGTAGTTCATACAGGGCAGACAAATAGCACTCGGGCGCGGGAGTGCAAGCGGGAATTGGCGCCGGGCGAAAGGATAAACGCCAAAGGCTCGAATGGGAGATGGCGGATGCACCGGCTGGCAATCCGGCTGGCGTCCGTCCAAGGGCGGTGTCCGAAAGCCTGATTGCGGGTCATTTTTCCGTCTCCAGGGGTGGGCACGCCCGAAATTAGGTTGTCGGCGCCCGTTGGTTTGGCAAGGATATCAGCCCAATGGCTTTCAGAGATTTTCCAGACCAGGGGCAAGGGGTGGAACTGCTCCAGCGTTCGCTGGTGCGGCGGCGCCTCGGGCATGCCTACCTGTTCACGGGACAGGACCTGGCCGAATTGGAAGGGCTCGCCGCCGCCCTCGCCAAAACGTTGAGCTGCGGGCAGCCGGAAAATCGCTCCGGGGCGGCCATTGACTGCTGCGAACATTGCCTGAGCTGCCAGAAAATCAACCACGACAACCACCCGGATGTCCATTGGGTGCGGCCCGAGTCCAAGACGCGGGTGATCACCATCGACCAACTGCGCGAGCTCACGCAGGGTATTTACCTCAAGCCGAGCGAAGCCAGGCACAAGGTCTGCATCATCGTGGCCGCGGACCGCATGAACGAAAAGGCCGCCAATGCTTTTCTCAAAACCCTGGAGGAACCGCCGGGGAACTCGGTCCTGATCCTGCTTACCACCGAGGCTCCGCGCCTCCTTGAAACCATCCTCTCACGCTGTCTGCGCCTGAATTTTGGCGGCGACGCCCAGCGCCCCCTGGACCCGGACCAACTCGAATGGCTCAAAGGATTCACCGCCCTGGCTTCCGCTCCCCAGAAAAGTCTGCTCGGCCGCTATCAACTTCTCGATCACCTGCTCCAGAAGCTCGAAACCGTCAAAGCGGGTCTCGAGGAAGCCCTGACCGCCCGGTCCCCGCTCCAGCGGCATCCGGAGGCGGAGCAATCACTGCGCGACCGCTGGGAGGACGAGTTGAAGGCGGCAATTGAGGCTGAATACCGGCTCCAGCGGCAGACGTTGCTTTCACTTATCCATTGGTGGCTGCGGGACATCTGGCTCCGCAAGCTGGCGAGCGCATCACCCGCTCCCCAGGCGGCCGACGCTAACACCCTCCTGCGCTTTCCGGAGGTGCCGGGTGCCGGGCAGGTGGCGGAGCGCATTTCCGCGGCGCTGGCCCTCGAAAACCTGCAGGTCATCGAACAACTGCAACGCTGGCTGCACACTAATGTGCAGGAGGCGCTGGCGCTTGAAGTCGGCCTGCTGAAATTGCATTTATAGCCGGACACCATGCCATCCAAGCCATCCAGCTCCGCCGAAACCGACACCCCGCCCCTCCAACGATTTGTTGCGGGGGCGTTCGGCGCTTATCTCGGGCTCTGCCTGTTGAAGTTCGGCAATCCGCCCATTCTTGAAAAGTTCAACCAGCCGCCGGCCAACATCTACGAGTTCCTGCTCGGCTACCCCTGGCCGTTGGGGTGGGCCTACACCCTGCTGGTCTTGTTGGGCTTGCTCGGGTTCGCTTCCGTGCTGAAACAGTTGCGCCAGCCGCACTGGACCGCCTTTCTGCCCGTGGCCTGGCTCGGTTGGGTGCTCATCAGCTCGATCTGGACGGTGGATTACCGGCTCTCGCAGGGCACCCTCAGGCACTTCACCGCCGCTGTGGCCTGCTTTTATCTCGGTTTTTTTGTCCTGTCGGGAGTGAGAAAACCCACCTGGTTTTGGACGTTTCTGCTGGCGGGGTTTTTTCTGGTGATCGGGGTGGGCTGGGAACAGCACTTTGGCGGACTGGATCAAACGCGGCAGTATTTCTTCACCTACGTTTACCCTCAGTATCCCGAAGTCGCTCCCGAGTATCTGAAGAAAATCTCCAGCACCCGCATCTTTGGCACCCTGTTTTATCCGAACACCCTCGCGGGCATGCTGCTGTTGCTGTTTCCCGTGTGCGTGGCCCTGATCTGGAAAGCCGAAGAACGGTTTACCCGGAGCGCGCGGCTGTTCCTCCTCGGCCTGGCGGCCACCGCCGCCCTGGCCTGCCTGTTCTGGTCCGGCTCCAAAGGGGGCTGGCTCCTGATGCTTTTGCTGGCCGGATTCGGTTTGCTCCGGTTTCAATTCCCGCGCAGATTCAAAGTGGCGATTGTCTGCCTGACCCTCTTGTTCGGTCTGGCCGGATTCTTTTACAAGTATGCCGGTTTCTTTGAGAAAGGCGCCACGAGCGTGG